>CAYVSR010000100.1:0-8001 GCA_964453125.1 uncultured Phycisphaeraceae bacterium
ATCACGTGGCACCAGTAGCAGGTGGAGTAGCCGATCGAGAGAAAGATCGGCACGTTGCGCCGGCGCGCCTCCTCGAAGGCCTCCTCGCCCCACGCGAACCAGTCCACCGGATTGTGCGCGTGCTGCAGCAGGTAGGGGCTCGTCTCCTGCGCCAGCCGGTTCGCCGGTCGTCCGTGATGCTCCGCCACTGGTTCCTCCTGGCCGCCCGCGGGCGCCGCCGGCGCGACAGCCGCGCCCGCCAGACCCGCCGCGATCATCGCGATCCCGCGCACGCCCCACACTAGCGCTGCCGGCGTCGCGCAGGGACTCTTCCCGCCCGCGCAAGCCTCCCGCGCCCTGCGGGGTATAGTCCGTCCTGATGCCCGTCAGCGCGCCCAGCGCCGCGTCCCTCCCGCCCGACGCCGCTCCAGCCGCCGGCCCGCTCGCCCACATCCCGCTCTTCGCCCGCCTGCCCGAGGCCGACCAGCGCACGCTCCTCGCCGCCATGAAGTCCCTCCGCGCCGACGCGAACCAGACCATCGTCTGGTGCGGCGACCGGGGCGACTCCTTCTACATCGTCACCGAAGGCGAGGTCGCCGTCTCCGCCCCCAACCACCAGGGGCAGCACGTCCACATCGACACCATCGCCCCCGGGGGCTTCTTCGGCGAGATCTCCCTCCTCGACGGCGGCCCGCGCACCGCCACCGTGCGCGCCACCCGCGAAACGTCCCTCTACGTCCTCGCCCGGGCCGACTTCCACCGCTTCCTGCGCGAGCACCCCCACGCCGCGGTCCACATCCTCACCATCATGGGCGAGCGACAGCGTGCGATGAACGATGCCCTCCGCGGCATGAAGAACGCCAACGCCGCGTTCGAGGCCACCCGCCTTTCCGGCTGGCAGCGAGTCTCCGACGTCATCGCGTGGCTCGCCGCCTCGCAGTGGTTCACGCTTTTCCACCTCGCGTGGTTCGGCGTCTGGATCGGCTTCAACCTGCTCGCGAAGCTCGGCGCCCTGCCCGCGGCGCTCGCCTTCGACCCCTTCCCCTTCGGCCTCCTCACCATGGTCGTCTCGCTCGAGGCGATCTTCCTCTCGATCTTCGTGATGGTCTCGCAGAACCGCCAGAGCGAGAAGGACCGCCTGCGCACAGACCTCGATTATCAGGTGAACGTGAAGGCCCAGATGCAGATCAACTCGCTGGGCGAGCAACTCGACCGCATCGAGAAGCGCCTGACCGAACCGCGCGAGTAGAACGAGCGCCCCGCGCCGTCAGCGCGATGCGCCCCACCCCTCCATCACCCGCTCCACTCCGTCCCGATAGAACTCCCGCAGCACGTCTTCCGGCAGCCGCTTCCCCACCAGGCGCGGCGCCGACATGTGGTCGTGCTTCTCCGGCTCCAGCATCGCCAGGTCCGGGTCCGCGATCGGGCTCTCCCCGTCGTACCCCGTCTCCCACATCGTGCGCAGCGCGTAGTACCTGCTCGCGTACAGGTCGAACGCCTCCTCTTCGCTGCTCGCCTGCACCGCAAACCGGTACGCCGGGCTCGTCTTCACGTCCGGCGCCTTCTCCTGCAGGTGCGGGTCCATCGTCACGATGTCCGACCCGAAGAACACCCGCCCCGCGAACTTCCGAAGGAACGCAAGCAGCGCCTCGCGCGGCTGCCTGCTCACTTCCCGCACCATCCACTTCGTCGCGCTCGTATCGATGTGGATGTTCGGATGGCGCGACAGCAGCCCGTCCAGGAACGGCAGATTCTCCGGCCAGCCACCGAAGTGCGCCAGCAGCCACGGCTGCGTGAACCTGTCCGCGAGTTTCTCGATCGCGTCGTAATGCCGCGCCTTGGGCAGATAGAACGGGTCCGCGTACTTCGTCGCGAACCACGTGTCCGGGTCCGCCACGTGCACCATGATCATCATGCCCAGGTCCGTCGCCCGCTCCATCTGGCGCACCCGCACGGGCGAGTCCAGCATGAACATCTCCGCGTCCCCCAGCTCGCGCCCGATCTCCCGGATCCGCGGCGCCGTCCAGAACTTCGCGATCCGCGCCCCATACTCCTCGCGCCACACCTTCAGTTCGGCCAGGTACCCGTCCGTGTGCGCGTGCAGCCGGTCCGCGTCCGCCCAGCGCGGCACCGCCACGAAGCGGATGCGGTCGCCCATCACCTCGCGCACCGCCGGCGCTTCCCTGATCTGTGTCTGCGACCACACCTTGACCACCCCGAACGCGTCCATCGCCTCGCGGTACACCCTCGCGGCCCGCTCCCCGTTGATGTGCGCGTGCGCATCCACGATCGGCACGACCGGCGCCCCCAGCCGGCGTGCCTCCGCCCGGTAGTCCAGCCCCAGCCGGTTCTGCGCAGTTCTCGCCCGCGCGGTTGAACCCGGCGCCATCGTTCCAGATCCGGCCGCGCCAGCAGTGGGGGGGTGCATCGACGGAAGTCTATGCCCCGCGCTCCCGCGCGCGCCGATAGCATCGCCCCATGGGCCGACCGCGCGACCAGCCTCCCGCTCCCAAGCAGACCGCGCCGCCCTCCTATCTCGCCCCCTACCTCGACGCCCTCGACGCCCACGGCGCCACGTTCGAGGCCACCCTCTGGAACTCCCGCGAGTGGCAGCAGCGACGCTTCGAGGTCCTCGCCGCCATGGCCGACCTCCGCGACCGCCACATCCTCGACTGCGGCTGCGGCCTGGGCGACCTCGCCGAGTTCCTTATCAAACGCTCCATCGCCTACGCCTCGTACACCGGGCTTGAGGCGCTTCCCGAACTCGTCGCCGCCGCGCGCCGCCGAAACCTGCCCCGCGCCACGTTCGTGGGCGCGGATTTCGTCGCCGAGGAGCGCGCCATGTGCTGCGAGTGCGCCGCGCCCACCCCGCCCACCGCCATCGTCTTCTGCGGCTCGCTCAACACCATCGAGCCCGCCAGAGCGCTCGCCACGCTCGAACACGCCTGGAGTGCGCTCGCCCCCGCGCCCAAGCGCCCCGGCGCCGCCGCGCCCGTCCTGCTCTTCAACTTCCTCTCCGACGCCCGCTCCGCCCACGCCGGCCAGACCGACGACACCGGCCCCGCCCTGCGTCACAGCGCCCGCAAGTTCTTCGACTGGGCCCTCTCGCACACCCCGAGCGTCGCCTTCCGCTCCGACTACCTCCCCGGCGGCCACGACGCGACCATCGCGATGTGGCGCTCCTGACTTCCAATTTGCTGCTCTGCTGATCTGCTGCTTTGCTGCTCTCTCGCGCGTCCACCTGCTACCCTTCGCTCCATGCGAATCCTCGCCCTCCAGCACCATGATCTCGGCTCTCCCGGTCGTCTCGGTTCCACCCTCCGCGACCTCGGCCACCGCATCGACATCCTCCGCCCCGATCTCGGCGACTCCGTCCCCACCAGCGTCGATGAGTTCCACGCCGTCATCGCCCTCGGCGGCCCGCAGAACATCGACGAGCACGCCGCCGACCCCTCGCGCTGGCCCTGGCTCGACCGCGAGATCGCCCTCATCCGCGACGCCCACTCCCGCGCCATCCCCGTCATCGGCATCTGCCTCGGCCACCAGTTGATCGCCGCGGCGCTCGGGGGCGAGGTATCACGCATGGCGGCGGCGCAGATCGGCTTCCATCCCACGGCGCTCACCGTCGCGGCGCACACCGACCCCATCTTTGCGGGCGTGCCCTGGAGTTCGCACCAGTTCTGTGTGAACGGGCGCGAGGTCACGCGCCTGCCCGCCGGCGCCGCGCCGCTCGCGGCATCGCCTCTGTGCAAGGTCATGGCCTTCCGCGCCGGCATGCGCTCCTACGGCTTCCAGTTCCACTTCGAGTGCGACCGCCCCTCGATCGACGCCTACCTGAAGGACGAACGCGCCCACGCCGGGCCGAGCGCAACCGACCACTACCCCGCCTTCGAGCGCATCGCCGAGCGTCTCTGCGACAACCTGGCGACCTACCTCTTCCCGCCCACCTTCCGAGACCGCGCCCGCAAGGACATGGCCGAGGGCTCCGCCGCCGTCTCCGGCGCCCGCTGACCGCCGCATGCCCCCGTTCTCCATCAAGACGCCCGCCGACTACCACCTGCCGCGCGACGTCTGCTCCTACGGCTACTTCCTCCTCGCACCCAACCGGTGGGATCCTTCCAGTCGCACGCTCACCCGCCCGTTCGACCTGCCCGGCGGCCTCGCCACGCTGACCATCGGCCAGCCCGCGCGCGGCAAGCCTCTGCGGATCGAGTCGGACCGTCGCCTGCTCGCCCGCGACCGCGCCGGCGCCGAGCCGCTGATCCGGCGGATGCTGCAACTCGACGATGGGGGGGTGAAGGACTTCCACCTCGCCGACCCGCGCTGGCGCCGCTCCGGCCGCGGGCGTCTCTTCCGCAGCCCGACCTTCTTTGAAGATCTCATCAAGACGGTCACCTCCTGCAACGTCGCCTGGCCCAGCACCGTCCGCATGAACCAGCGCCTCTGCGAGGCCATCGACCCCGCCTTCCCGTCCGCGCAGCGACTCGCCCGCGTCCGGCCCGCCACCCTCCGCGCCCGCTGCGGCGTGGGCTACCGCGACGCACGGATGGTCCAACTCGGGCGCCTCGTGGCCTCGGGCGAGGCCGACCCGGCGTGGTTCGAGGACCCGGTGAACTCGGACGAGCAGGTGTTCGAGGCGTTGCTCGCGCTGCCGGGCCTGGGGCCCTACTCCGCGGGGAACGTGATGCAGTTGCTGGGCCGCTACTCCCGCCTCGCCATCGACACCGAGACGGTGCGCCACGCGCGCGAAACGCTGGGAATGGAGGGCGAAACGAGGCGCATCGAGAAGCGCCTCGAGGCCCACTACGAGCCCTTCGGCGCCCACCGGTTCCGCTCGTACTGGTTCGAACTCTGGGCCTGGTACGAGTCCAAGCGGGGCCCGGCGTGGACGTGGGAGCGTGAAAAGGTCGGCGCGTCGTTCACCGCCGCCAAGTGGCGCCAGGAGGCCGCCCAAGGCGCGGGCGAACTGCCCCCCGAGCCCGGCGCGCGCCGACGACCGGCCGCCGGCGCGCGAGGCGCGCCGCCGACACGCGCTCGCCGCTGAAATTTTTTCAAGTCGCGGCCCCCGGGGGGCGTGCCCCGCCGAACTCCACCCGTATACTGCGCATTCGCCGTTGCTCGATCGCGCGCGGGAACAGTCGCGATCCGTGAGCTCCGACTCGCCCTGACCACCGGGTTTCCACCACATTGGGAACACTCGCCGCTCAGTCGCTCAAGAACGCCTTCCTGCACGGCCGCTGGACACCGGAAGATTCGGCGCGCCTGTACGGCCTGCCCGACTGGGGCCAGGGGTTCTTCGGCGTCAACGCCCTCGGGCACGTCACCGTCAACCCGGGGAAGGACCCCGTGGGCCCCAAGCGCATCGACCTCTTCGAACTGGTCGAGGGGCTGCGCGAGCGCGGCCTCGGCGCTCCGGTCCTGCTCCGCTTCACCGACATCCTGCGCTACCGCCTCCACGAGCTCGCCGACGCCTTCAAGAAGGCCATGGTCGAGCACGACTACAAGGGCGAGTTCCGCTGCGTCTACCCCATCAAGGTCAACCAGCAGCGCCACGTCGTCGAAGAGATCCGCGACAGCGGCGCCCCGCTCGGCTACGGCCTCGAGGCCGGCTCCAAGCCCGAGCTCCTCGCCGTGCTCGGCATGTCCGAGAACCGGCCCGAGATGCCCATTGTCTGCAACGGCTTCAAGGACGATGAGTTCATCGAGATGGTGACGCTCGCCACGAAGCTCGGGCGCAACATCATCCCGGTCGTCGAGAAGTTCAGCGAGCTCGAGC
This sequence comes from uncultured Phycisphaeraceae bacterium, assembly GCA_964453125.1. Lineage (GTDB taxonomy): Bacteria > Planctomycetota > Phycisphaerae > Phycisphaerales > UBA1924 > CAYVSR01. Next base: position 5,756 of record CAYVSR010000100.1, read on the forward strand.
TCATCGTCAAGCACGCCCAGCGACACGACGTCCGCCCCAAGATCGGCGTGCGGGTCAAGATCGCCGCGCGCGGCTCGGGGCGCTGGGAATCCAGCGCCGGCGCCCGCTCCAAGTTCGGCCTCTTCATCTCGGAACTCCTTCAGGCCCTCGACTACCTGAAGAAGCACGACATGCTCGACTGCCTGCGACTCCTGCACTTCCACATCGGGTCGCAGATCACCGACATCCGCAACCTCAAGAACGCGATCAACGAACTCACGCACATCTACGCCGAACTCCGCCGCCTCGGCGCGTCCAACCTCGACTACCTCGACATCGGCGGCGGCCTGGGCGTCGATTACGACGGCTCTCAGTCCGCGTTCGAATCCTCCATGAACTACACCATCTCCGAGTACGCGGCGGACGTGGTGTACCGCATCAAGAGCGTGTGCGACGACGCCAAGGCCCCGCACCCGACCATCATCACCGAGTCCGGGCGCGCCATGGCCGCCTACTCGTCGGTGCTCGTGTTCGACGTCATCGGCGCCTCCCAGTTCGACGCGGTGCCCGAGCCCGCCGAACTCGAGGCCGCGCTCGCCGCCGAGACCGAGGTCCCCCAGCCCGTCATCGATCTCATCCAGACCTCACAGAACCTGAGCGACCGCAACCTCGTCGAGTCGTACCACGACGCGATGCAGGCGCGCGACGAGGCCATGAGCCTCTTCTCGCTCGGCTACATGTCGCTCCCCATGCGCGCCGTCACCGAGCGCGTCTTCTGGACCATCGGCAAGAAGATCATGGAGCGCGCCAGCCGCCTCCGCGAGATGCCCGACGAGTTCGAGAACCTCCCCGAGATCCTCTCCGACATCTACTTCTGCAACATGTCCGTGTTCCAGAGCCTCCCCGACGCCTGGGCCATCGACCAGATCTTCCCCATCTGCCCCATCCACCGGCTCGACGAGGAGCCGCTGCGCCGCGCCGTGCTCGCAGACATCACCTGCGACTCCGACGGGCGCATCGACAAGTTCGCCGACCGTCACGACGTCAAGAAGGCCCTCGAACTCCACTCCCTCAAGCCCGGCGAGCCCTACTACCTCGCCGCGTTCCTTGTCGGCGCCTACCAGGAAACCCTCGGCGACCTCCACAACCTCCTCGCCGACACCCACGCCGTGCACGTCACCGTGGACGACGAGGGCCAGGTCTCCATCGACGAGGTCGTCCGCGGCGACACCGTGGCCGAAGCTCTTTCGTACGTGCAGATCGACCACAACGAGCTCCGGCGCGCCATGCGCCGCGACGTAGAGCGCGCCGTCAAGAACAAGCTCATCACCGTCGCCGAGTCCCACGCCCTCCTCCGCTTCTACGAAGCCGGCCTGGACGGCTACACCTACCTCGAAGAGTGAGCGTTCAGCGCACCAATCTCTCCTTCGTCGCCGTTCCCAGCGCACCGAGCACCGAGCACTGAGCACCAAGCACTGAGCGCCCCCATGAAACTCTCCAAGCCCGAACTCCTCTCCCGCCCCGTCGAGCACGTGGACATCACGAAGTTCGACGCCCGCTCGATCATCGAGGCCTACTCGAAGACCGCCTTCCAGGCGCGCAACCTCGCCCGCGCCGCCGACATCTATTCCATGATGCTCGCGGACAAGGAGTGCGCGGTCATCCTGACCCTCGCCGGCTCGCTCGTCAGCGCCGGCATGAAGAAGGCCATCGTCACGCTCATCGAGCACGACTGCGTCGACGCCATCGTCTCCACCGGCGCCAACATCGTCGACCAGGACTTCTTCGAGGGCCTCGGCTTCCGCCACTACATCGCCCCCGGCACCCCCGAGGCGCCCCTCGTCGACGACATGACCCTCCGCGACCTCGCCATCGACCGCATCTACGACACCTACATCGACGAGGACCAGCTCCGCGAGTGCGACGACACCACCCGCGCCATCTTCGATTCCCTCCCGCCCGGCGCCTACTCCTCGCGCGAGTGCATCGACGCCATGGGCGCTCACCTCGCCTCCGCCCGGCCCGACGTCCCCCGAATCGTCAAGACCGCCCACCAGAAGCGCGTCCCCATCTTCTGCCCCGCCTTCTCCGACTGCTCCGCCGGCTTCGGCATCGTCATGCACCAGATGGCCCGCCCCGAGCCGGGCGCCCACGTCTCCTTCGACTCCGGCAAGGACTTCCGCGAACTCACGGCGCTCAAGGTCCACAACCCGTCCACGGGCCTCCTCATGCTCGGCGGCGGCGTGCCCAAGAACTTCGCGCAGGAC
>CAYVSR010000100.1:8011-8218 GCA_964453125.1 uncultured Phycisphaeraceae bacterium
CGAAGAAGCGCCGATGCACAAGTACGCCGTGCAGCTCACCGTCGCCGACTCTCGCGACGGCGCGCTCTCCGGCTCCACCCTCCGCGAGGCCTGCTCGTGGGGCAAGGTGGACGTCGTGCACGAGCAGATGGTCTTCGGCGAGGCCACCACCCTGTTCCCCCTTCTCGCGTCCGACGCCTACCACCGCAAGTCCTGGCAGGGCCGCCC
>CAYVSR010000101.1:0-8195 GCA_964453125.1 uncultured Phycisphaeraceae bacterium
GCCCAGAGCGCGCAGGCCCAGAGGCCCGCGCGCCGGTCGCGCGACACGCTCATCGCGAGCCCCGCGACGCCGACCATCGCCGCCGCCGAAGCGAGCGCCGAGGGCAGGCGCACCGCCCACTCGTGATCACCGAACGCGCGAGTCGCCGCGGCGATGGCCCACGCCACGCCCGGCCCCTTGGTGTAGTACGACAGCCCGAGCCGGCGCGACCACTCCCAGTAGTGCGCCTCGTCTTCGATCAGTTCGTACGGGCAGAGCCAGAGGTGGTACGCGATGCGCAGCGCGAGCAGGCCGACGATCAGCGCGAGCGCCCGGGCCCACCCGTTCCATGCCAGGCGTTGGGTCGGTGGCGTCACGCTCAGCGTCTCCGCAGCGCGACGAACTCGACGAGCGTCGCCGCGCCCAGCGCCGCCACGCCGCCCCAGAGCAGCAGCAGCCCCGGCGCGCCCTCGTTGTGCGTGAGGCTCTGCCCGCCCGCGATGCTTATGAGCGCCAGCAGCGAGGGGAAGAACGCCCAGATGTAGACCACCAGCGGCCGCCCCTCGCGCCGGCGCAGCGCGACCACCGCGCCCAGCAGCGTCATCACCACGCACGACGCCGACGCCGCCAGCCGCTCGTGCTCCTTGCTCAGAATCTCACGGCGCAGGTCGTCGATCTCCTCGCGCAGGCGCCCCGCGGCGACCGAGACGCGGTCGTCCGCCGGCGCCCGCGCCGCCCTGTCGAGCAGCGCCGCGCTCGACTCGGGCGCCGCCCCGGCCTCCGGCGCGGGCGAGCCGATCAGGCGGAAGGGCCCGACGCGCTGGCGCGTCCGCACCGTCGGCGAGCCCACCTCCGACGCGGTGTCCAGCGTCGCCACGTCCTCGAGTTCCAGCGAGATCAGCGGCGCCCCGCCTCCGGGCGCCTCGAGCGCGTCGGGCGTCTCGACCTCGAGCGTGGCGCGGGCGGCGCTCTGCATCCGGGCGCGGTCGCCAGAGAGGCGCCACGCGAGTTCGATCGGCTTGCCCTCGCGCGCGGGCGTGAGGCGCCAGCGGTCGCCTTCGCGGGCCATGTCCGCCACGCGCACGGTGAGCGTTTGCCCCTCGGCGTCCGCGAGGGCGAGACGGCCGTCGGCGCGGACGGAGGCGATCGCCTCGCGCTCAAGCGCCGCCGTGGTCAGCGCCAGCGCGAGGGCGCGCCGGCGCGAGTCGACGCCGGAGATCCGGTCCGGGTTGTCGCGGAGCGCGAGGAGGCCGCGCCACGAATAGAACTTCGGGTCGTCGCGGAACGAGTCGGGCACGTTCAGGCGGAACTCGGTGTCCCTGCTGCGCCCCTGCGCCTCGCCGGTGAGGGCGCCGCTGGCGTCGATGAGCCGGACGACGACCGTGCCGCCGCCGATCGCGCGCTCGTCGGTCGGCGCATCGCTGAAGAGCCACACGCCGGCGCGCCGGGCGGTGGCCTCCGACTCCACCTTGCCGTCCGCGTCCACGCGCACCGCGACCACGCCCGAGAGCGCAAGGTGGTCCTGCGCGCGGCTCGCGGGGTCGCGGGGCGGGCGGGCGACGGAGTCCGCGTGCACGATCAGCCCGCCGGGGAGGCGCAGCGCCCGGCCGTTCTCGATCGAGGTGGTGATCATCCGCCCCACGTCCTGCACGACCATGCGCTGCATCGATCGCAAGTACGACGGGATGGCCTCGTGCGTCAGCCACGCCAGCAGCAGCGCGAATCCCAACCCGATGGCCAGCGCGGGCGCAAGCAGCGAGCGGTGGCTGACGCCCCCGGCGTGCGCCGCCACCGCCTCGTTCTCGGCGGCGAACCGGTGGTAGGCGAGCGTGGCGCCGAACCCCGCGGCGAAGGGCAGCGCGAACTGCAGCATGGGGGCGAGCGCCAGCGCCATGAACTTGAGCGCCTGGTCGGCCTCGAGCTTGCCGTCGGCCAGGGGCTTCACCGCCGCCGCGAACGCCATCATGACGACGAGCACGCCCGCGGTCAGCAGGGCCACCTTGCCCACGTCCGCGAACAAGAAGCGCCAGAGGGTGCGTGGGGCGTGCCCGAACATCGAGGCGCCATCGTCCTTGAGACGCGCCCGGCCCGCAAACGTGCCCCGGGGGTGTTCTCGGGCGGCGCACGGGGCGGGCTGCGCGGGCCCGGCGGTCTGCGCGGCCGGCCCGCCGCGCAGGCCCCCGCTCGCGCATCGCGGCATGCTCGCCTTCGGCCGACCCGTATCGGAGGCTTCCCCCGTTCCATGGAGCGGGGACGGTCCCCCTCCTGGAGCGCCAATGAACACCACTCCCGGCCCATCCCGATCCCCGCGACGGTGCAGCGCCGGCGCCCGCGCGTTCACCCTCATCGAGGCGCTCATCGCCACGGGCATCCTGTCCATGAGCGTGCTGGCGCTGTCGTCCGCGGTCGCCGCGGGCCAGAAGTCCTCGATCGAGGGGCAGAAGATGGTCCTCGCCTCGATGGCCGTATCCGACCTTATGTCGGAACTGATGACCGTGTCCTACGGCCAGCTCAAGAGCCACGACGGGCGCGCGGAGACCCCGGGCCAGATGCGCACGCTCGACAGCGGGTTCTACCCAAACACCTACTGGATGATCGGTCGCGTGGTCTCCGCGACCGACCAGACCGTGACCGAGCCCGGCCTGGGCGTCACGATCCGTGGCGTGAAGATCGTGGTGAGCGCGACCGACGGCACGCGGACGCTGCTGAGCGCCGAGGCCTTCGTGCCGGAGCCCGGCTCGTGATGCGCCGCCCCGAACACCGCGCCGCGCGCGCACGCGCCGGCCTCACGCTGCTCGAGCTGCTGCTCGCGCTCTCGATCACCGCGATCATGGGCGTGGCGGTGGCCTCGATGCTCACGATGGTGGGCACCGTCGCGCAGTCCGACCGCGAGGGGCGCTCCGTGCTGCTCCGCGCCCACGCCGCCCAGGCGCGCATCCGCGCGTACGTGGACCCGGCGCTGTGCGTGCTCCAGAACGACTCGTCGCGGTTCGCGATGGCCCTTTGGCTGCACGACCCCTCGGGGCCCGAGTCGGTGAATCTCACGGAGATCCGCGTGATGTGGTTCGACCCCGTTGGGCGCACACTGAGCGTCGAGCGCGTGGAGTTCCCCGCGGCGTGGCCCGAGACCACGCGCCAGGCCGCCAACGTCGTCGTCCCCGCCGGGTCCGATTACATCTCCGCTGTGCTCGCGCAGCGCGCCCTGGGCTTCACCGTCCGCCAGACGACGGTCACCAACGTGTGGGCCGCGGGCTGGGGGCTGAACGTCTCGGGCGGGTCGCCCGCCACGGGCGCCACGCGCACGACGCTCTCGATGCTTCTGGGAATCGATCAGACCAAGGCCGCGTCCACCCTGTTCTCGTTCGGACTCTCCAACCGGCGCGCGCCGGCCAAGTGAGGCGAAGCCCATGCCCGATCCGACCGACCGACCCGTCGATTCTTTCCCGCGCGCCCGCTCCGCTTCGCAGCGGCGCGGCGTGGCGATGCTGCTGGCCCTGGTCGCCCTAGCGACCGCGTCCGTCCTGACGACGACGTACGTCGTCAGCCGCGAGAACACCCCGATCATCGGCGCCAACGCCGCCGCCGCCGCCGGCGCCGAGTGGGCCGCCAAGTCCGGCGCCAACGCCGCGGTCGCGATCCTGCAGACGCACGCCGATTGGCTCGGCGACGCCGACCCCACCGCGCTCTTCACCGACTTCGAGCTCGCCGGCGCCAAGGTGTCCGTCCTGGTGACGGACCTCAATGGCGACCCGCCCGAAGCGAGCGACACGGACCTGCTGCTCACCACCACCGCGGTCGTGGGCACGACGCGCAAGGTGCTGCAGCGCGTGGTGCGCTACCAGAAGTCCACCGCGCCCGACGCCGTGGTCGACCCGGCGCTGGGCGAGTTCGCCCTCTTCGGCGCCGAGTCGCTGAGCGTGGACGACGCGTCCACCGTCAGCGTGTGGGGCCTGAGCCCCTCGGCCGTCGCGGGCAAGAAAGCAAAGATGGGCGCGGGGTTCGCGTCGTCCTCGTCGCTGGCGCTGGGCGCGAGCGCCAAGCTCAACGGCGCCTCGCTCGTGGTGGATGCCAGCGCCGGCGCCGGACTCCAGTCGATGGTCAACGACGCCAAGCTCATCAAGGGCGAGGCGCTGCCCCTCGACATTCCCGCCTCGCCCGCGTCTCTGCCCGGGTCGATCGCCGCTGCTAAGCTGGCCTTCTCCACCGGCAACGTGACCTACGACGCCGTCGCGGCGACGATTTCGCAGCCCGGCCAGTACGGCAACCTGAACATCAACCACGGCGGCGTGGTGACCATCGACGGCGCCAACGGCGCAGATTTCTCGCTCGACGCGCTGGACATCGACAACGAGGGAGTGCTCGTCATCCGGGGCAAGCTGCGGATCGAAATCCGCAGCAGCCTCGTGCTGAAGCGCGGCTCCGCGGTCGAGCTGGCCGACAGCGCGTCGTCCGTCGAGTTCTACGTGCGCAAGGGCGTGTCGCTCAGCGACTCGGGCCTGGGCGTCGATCGAGCCGTGGCGCGCGATGTCAGCCGCTCCGTCTCCTCGGTCACGCAGTACACCAGGCCCGACCGCATCCGGGTCTACTCGCTCACCGCGCTCAGCGGCGGCTCCACGAACCAGAACGTCGCCGTTGCCGGCAATTCGATCGCGATCGCGTGCTTCCACTCGCCCGGCCAGAACCTGACGGTCGACCAGAACTCCGTGATCATCGGGCGCGCCACCGCCAACAAGGTCGTCATCAAGAACGGCGGCGCATTGCACTACGACCCCGCCCTGGACAACAACGCCGGCTTCACCACCCGCGCCGGCCCGCTCTACGACGGCGCGGGCGCCCCGGTCGCCGGCCTGCTCACGGGCCTCTCCAACTTTAACGCCATGTTCGGCATGCAGACGCTCCCCATCGCCATCCGCGCCAGCGTTGGCGCAGTGAGCATCGTGCGGCCCGCCCCGGGCGTCGTGGCGCCGCGGTCCGCCGAGCGCGCCGTCGGCGCCGACTGGCCCGTCACCGCCCTCGCGCACGAGAAGCCCGGCGCGACGGAGGACACCACCGCCACGCTCGGCGCCAGCGAGGTCGCCTCGCGCCTCGCGGCGCAGAAGGCCAAGATCATCGCCGAGACCGACATCCTCGTGCTCGGCGGCGACGACGGCGACGACTCGGCCCTGGATTGAACCCCATGCGACACACCCGCGCCGCCCGGGCGTTCACGCTCGTCGACCTCATGATGACCGTCGCGGTCATGGGGCTGTGCGCGCTGGTGGCCACGAGTTCGTGGTCTCCCAGCGAGCGCACCCGCGTGATCAGCGCCGCCCAGCTCGTCGCCGGCGACATCGAGTTTGCGCGCGAGCTCTCCGTGTCGACGCCCGCCGATCTCGCGGTGTTCCGCGTCGACCCCGGCGCCGCCGGCTACTGGATCGCGCGGTCGTCGGCGACTGAGAAGCCCGTTGCGCGCATCGACGGCGAGCCCTTCGCCGTCACGTTCGGCTCGGGGCGCCACGCCCTGCTCCTCGGCATCACCCTGGCGTTCAATGCCGGCGCCACCACCCCGCCGACCGGCGGCATGATCACGTTCGACGCGTTCGGCCGCCTCGCCTCCGGCGTGGACGCCGAGATCACCGTGTCGGGCGCGGGCGGCTCGGCCACCGTCGCCATCAGCGCCGCCACCGGCGACGTCTCCGTCCGCTGACGGGCGAGCCCGGCCATGGCGCGGCTACAGTCAGGGCGTGGGGCAGCGCCGTCACCACTACGAGCAGGCGTTCGAGCAATACCTCCGCGCCCGGCGCATCCCCTACATCTCCGTGAACGAGGCGCGCAAGGCGCTCCTTCCCGACGCCGCCCGGCTCACCTTCACGCCCGACACGCCCGGCGCCCCGCCCCGCGCCATCAAGTCGTTCGACTTCGTGGTCTACGGCGAGCGCGAGAACCTTCTGGTGGACATCAAGGGCCGACGCGTCGCCCACCGACCCGGCGCACGCCCGGCGCGCTTCGAGTCTTGGGTCACGCTCGAGGACGTGGAGTCCCTCCGCAACTGGCTCGGCCTCTTCGGCGCGGGGTTCGACGCCGCCTTCGTGTTCGTCTACTGGTGCGAGGGCCAGCCCCCCGATGCGCTGTTTCAGGAGGTGTTCACGCACCACGACCGGTGGTACGCGGTGCGCGCCGTCCGGCTCGGACCGTACGTCGAGCACATGACCACCCGCTCGCAGCGATGGCGGACCGTCCACCTGCCCGCGGGCGAGTTCGACCGCGTCAGCCAGCCCTTCTGCCCCTCTCCGGGCGACGCGGACGCGGGCCCCGTGCCGCCCAACCTCCGCCCCGCTTTACAGCCCCTGGGCGCCGGTCTATCGTCGCCCTGATATGCGCCGCACGACGCTCGCGACACTCGTTCTCCTCGCCGCCGACGCCGCGGCGCTCGCGCAGGCCCCGGCCGGGGGCCGCCCCTGCCGCGAACCCCGGACCAGCCCGCGACCCTGCTGTATTACGCCGTCGTCGGGGCGCTGCTCATCGCCACCGTCGCGGTGTCCGTCATGCCGTCCAAGCGCGGCCACCTCGACTGACGCACCGCGGCGTCAACTCGCCGCCACACGGAGACCAGACCCATGAAGCGCCCATCGTTCGGAGGGCTTCTCGCGCTCAACGCCGCGCTGCTGGCGGCGCTGGCGGCGGTCACGTTCGCCCCGCGCGCCGACGCGCAGCAGCCGCAGGGCGCCCCTCCGGCGCGCGCGCGAGGGCAGTACACCATGGTCACCGGCAATGTGCAGGGGCGCAGCGAAGCCGCGGTGTACGTTGTCGACGCGGGCAACCTCGAGGTGCTCGGCTTCCGGTACGACAACGGCAAGAAGGAACTCTCCGTCATCGGTCGTCGCGACCTCGCCGCCGACTCGGGCCGCTCGGGCCCCGTCAAGCCCCGCTGAACGCACGCCGACCGGAGCACACCCATGAACAACCCATCGCAACCCGCTCCCGCCGCCCGACAGATCCCCCTCTCGCACGCCGCCCTCTGGGCCAGCGCGTTCGTGCTCGGGGCGCTCACGATCGTGCAGGCCGGCGCCGGGCGCGGCGCCGCCGTATCGGCGCAGACCGTCTCCAACATCGGAGACCTGACCGCCATGACCTCCCGCTCCACCGTCGATGAAGACATCTTCTGCATCCTCGACGGGCGGGCCGAGTCGCTGCTCGTCTACCGCATCGACAACCAGAACAAGATCGAACTCCAGCAGACCATCAAGCTCGCCGACGCCTTCGCCGAGGCGCGATCCGGCGGCGGCGCTCGCCCGCGCCGCTGAGCGTCGCCCGACCGATGCCCGCGCCGCCAGTCCTGCACATCCTCGAAACGGTCCTCTACGCGACCGATCTCGGCGCCTGCCGCGAGTTCTATCTCCGTGTCGTCGGCCTCGCGCCGCTCAACGACGCCCGCCCCCGCGGCATGTCGTTCCGCGTGCCCGGCCCGCCCGGCGCGGCCAGCGTGCTGCTGGTGTTCGACCCGCGCGAGACGGCCAAGCCCAGCCCGAATGTCCCGTCCACCGGCTCGACCGGCCCGGGCCACGTGTGCTTCCGGATCGACGCCGGGCGCTACGACGAATGGAAGGCGCACCTCGAGGCCTCCGGGGCGCCGATCGAGCGCGAAGTCACCTGGCCCAGCGGCGCGCGCTCGATGTACGTCCGCGACCCCGGGCACAACTCCGTCGAGTTCATGGCGGGGGACGACTGGGCGCGCTACGAGGCCTGAAGAGAAGATCGCACCGCGGAGGCGCGGAGCCGCGGAGGGGAGAAGCGAGGCGGGGCGTGAACGGGGCGGGGGGCGGCGCCGCTCTATCATGGGCCCATGTCGAACCCGTCCAACTTCTTCACCATCGGCCTCGTGCAGCGCGCCTGCACGGAGGACCGCGACAAGAACGTGAAGCGCGCGCTCGAGGGCGTGCGAGACGCCGCGGGCAGGGGCGCCCAGATCGTCTGCCTGCAGGAGATGTTCAACGCGACGTATTTCTGCAAGCGTGAGGACTTCGCGCTGTTCGACATCGCCGAGCCCATCCTCGGCCCCGACGCCGGCCCGACCACGCGAGCCTGCCAGGACGCCGCCAAGGCGCTGAGCGTCGCGATCGTCGTGCCGATCTTCGAGAAGCGGGCGCCGGGTGTGTTCCACAACAGCGCCGCGGTGATCGACGCGGGGGGCGAGATGCTCGGCGTGTACCGCAAGATGCACATCCCCGACGACCCGC
>CAYVSR010000102.1:0-8174 GCA_964453125.1 uncultured Phycisphaeraceae bacterium
AAACCACATGGCGATGCCGCTCACCGACGAAGACACCCGCCGCGCCCGCGAAGCAGGGCTGAGAGGAGGCGCCTCGTGTTCAGCGTCTTCTTTGTGCGACGCCCGATCGTCGCGTGCGTGATCTCGATCCTGGTGATTATCGCCGGGCTGGTGGCGTATCCCGCGCTGCCCATGGCGCAGTACCCGGACATCACACCCCCGGTGATCCAGGTGACCGCGGTGTACCCCGGCGCCAGCGGCGCGGTCGTCGCGCAGACGGTGGCCGCCCCCATCGAGGAGGAGGTCAACGGCGTCGAGGGGATGCTCTACATGGAGAGCACGAGCGCGAGCGACGGCTCGTACACGCTGAAAGCGACCTTCGAGGTGGGCACGGACGTCAACACCGCGTCGGTGCTGGTGCAAAACCGGGTCAATCTCGCGCTCCCGAGGTTGCCCGAGGAGGTGCGCCGGCAGGGCGTCTCGACGGACAAGGTCTCGACGAGCATGCTGGCCATCCTGACGCTCTCGCCGGAGGAGGGGAACCGCTCCGAGATCTACAACGACATCTTCCTCGCCAATTACATGCGGATCAACGTCAACGACGAGATCCGGCGCATCCGTGGCGTGGGCGACGCGGTCACGTACCCGACCAAGGACTACGGGATGCGCATCTGGCTCGACCCGGAGCGCCTCAAGTCGCGCGACATGACGACGCAGGACGTGATCAACGCCCTGCGCGAGCAGAACGTGCAGGTCGCCGCGGGGCAGATCGGCCAGCCGCCCGCGCCGGCCGGGCAGGACTTCCAGTTCACGATCAGCACGCTGGGGCGCCTCGAGCAGGTCGAGCAGTTCGAGGACATCATCGTTCGCGCGACGCCCGACGGTCGCCTCGTGCGAGTGAAGGACGTGGCGCGCGTCGAGCTGGGCGCCAAGAACTACGACACGCTCGCCTCGGTCAACGGCGTGCCGGGCGCCGTCATGCTCATCTACCAGTCGCCGGGCGGGAACGCGGTCGCGGTGTCGAAGGAGCTGGCGGCGCTCGTCGAGCGCCTGCGCAGGGACCTGCCCGAGGGCGTGACCCTCGACATCCGCTACGACACCTCGGAGTTCGTGCTGTCCGCGATCGACGCGGTCTACCACACCCTCGTCGAGGCGATCGTGCTGGTCGTCGCGGTGGTGCTGATCTTCCTCGGCGGCGTGCGCTCGACCCTGATCCCGATCGCGGCGATCCCGGTGTCGCTCATCGGCACCTTCGCCGCGATGAAGCTCTTCGGGTTCTCGATCAACCTGCCGACGATGTTCGGGCTGATCCTGGCGATCGGCATCGTGGTGGACGACGCGATCGTGGTGGTCGAGAACGTCGAGCGGAACATGATCGAGCACCACCTCTCGCCCAAGGACGCGACGGTCAAGGCGATGGGCGAGGTGTTCGGGGCGGTGATCGCGATCTCGCTGGTGCTGATGGCCGTGTTCCTGCCGACCGCGGCGATGCCCGGGATCACCGGGCAGCTCTACCGCCAGTTCGCGGTGACGATCGCGGCGAGCACGTTCTTCAGCGCGGTCTGCGCCGTCACGCTCAGCCCCGCGCTGTGCGCGGTGCTGCTCAAGCCGCACAAGCCCGGCAAGAAGCCGTTTATCTTCAACCGGCTGTTCAACGCGTTCTTCGACCGGGTCTCGGGCGCCTACGCCGCGGTGGTGCGCCTGTTCACGCGTCCCGCGCTCATCGGCGTGACGATGGCGATGTTCGGCGCGACGTGCTTCGCGATCGTCTGGAGCATGAAGCGTGTCCCCACCGGCTTCCTGCCGGTGGAGGACCGCGGCCTGCTCATCGCCGAGGCGTGGCTGCCCGACGGCGCCTCGCAGGAGCGGTCCGCCGCGGTGCGCGACCGCATCGCCGAATCGTTCCGCAAGATCGACGGCATCGAGACGGTCAACGCACTCCAGGGCTACTCCGTCCTCAACGGCATCGGCTCGAACTACGCGCTCGTCTTCGCCGTGCTCGAGGACTGGTCCGTCCGGGTCCCCAAGAAGCGGAGCATGGAGACGATCGTCGCCGACGCCCGCGCCGCGATCGCCCCCATTGAAGAGGCCATGACGTTCGCCTTCACGCTGCCGGCCATCGACGGCGTGGGCAACGCGACCGGCTTCGACCTCCGCCTCCAGGACCGCGTCGGCGTCGGCCGCGAGGTCATGCAGCAACTGGTGGGCGAGGTCGTCGCCGACGGCAACGCGCAGGCGAAGCTCCGCAACATGTCGAGCGCCTACCGCGCCGGGGTGCCGCAGCTCTTCGCGGACATCGACCGAGAGAAGGTCAAGAAGCTCGGCATCCCGCTGCAGGACGTCTTCGGCACGCTCGCCGCGTATCTCGGCTCGGCGTACATCAACGATTTTAATCGGTTCGGACGCACCTGGCAGGTCACCGCGCAGGCCGAGGCGAAGTTCCGCTCGCGCGTCGAGGACGTCCGTCGCCTCGAGGTCCGCAGCGCGGACGGCAAGATGATCCCGCTGGGCACGCTGCTCCGGATGGACGAGGCCCTCGGCCCCGACCGCGTGGTGCGCTACAACCTCTACCCCGCGGCGTCCATCAACGGCGAGCCCGAGCTCGGCTCGTCGTCCGGCGAGGCTCTCGCCATCATCGAGCAGATGGCGGCCGACAAGCTCCCCCCCGGCGTCGGCTACGAGTGGACGAACCTGGCCTACCAGGAAAAGAAGACCGAGGGCCAGGGCGGCATGGTCTTCGTGCTCGCCCTCGTTGTCGTCTACCTCATCCTCGCGGCGCTCTACGAGTCGTGGCTGGTTCCCTTCGCGGTGGTGCTCTCGATCCCGCTGGGCGTGCTGGGCGCCATGCTCGGGCTGATGATCCGCGGCATGGACAACAACGTCTACACCCAGATCGGCCTCGTGCTGCTGGTGGGCCTGGGCGCCAAGAACGCGATCCTCATCGTGGAATTCGCGCGCGCGAACCGCAACGCCGGCAAGGGCATCCTCGAATCGGCGGTGGACGCCTCGCGCCAGCGCCTGCGCCCGATCATCATGACCTCGCTGGCGTTCATCCTCGGCGTGGTGCCGCTCGTGAAGGCCACGGGCGCGGGCGCCGCGAGCCGCCAGGCCATCGGCACCGCCGTGTTCGCCGGCATGCTGGGCAACACCATTCTCGGGCTGTTCTTCACGCCCGCGTTGTACGTCGTGATGCAGTGGCTGTCGGAGAAAATCGGCGGCGCCCCGAAGCCCAAGCCAGCGCCGGACGCGCCCACGCACGCAGCCGCGACGCCCGCCCACTGATCGGCGGAGCGCCGGGCCCGGCTCGACTTTCGCCTCGCGTGACGCGCGGAACGCCCGGTTCCACGGCATGTGCGCGAGCGCCGCCGCCATGCCGCAGAATCCTGTCGAGCCCGCGACCAGCAGCCCGACGCCCATCAGCCCAGCGAGCGCCGCGAACCAGGGCGAAACCGTGAGCGCCAGGATGCTCGCGGTCGCGACGACCGAGCCGACGATGATCTGCACCTGGCGCATGATGCCGATGGGCATCCGCCGGCCCGCGCTTTCGACCGGCAGCCCGGCGGCTCGCCACGCGTCGAGCCCTCCCTTGAGGCTGTAGACCTCCCGCCCGGACACCGCGCCCAACCTGCCCGCGGCCTCGCGCGACCGAACGCCGCCCTTGCAGTGCAGGACCGTGCGCCCCGCGCCGACGAACGCGCCGGGATCGAACGACGAGAGCGGCGCCGAGCGCGAGCCGGCGATCCATTCGCGGACGCGTTCGTCGGGCTCTCGCACGTCGATCAGCGCAGCCTCGCCTCGTTCGATCCATTGACGCGCGGTCTGCGCGTCCACCTCGTTGACGAGCGTTTGGGTTGCCGCCATGGTCGAACTCCTTTCCGCGCCGAGCCACCGGCGATGTTCGCACGCTGATCACCCGACCTCAACGCCCGATTTTCAGGACCCGGCGCGCCGACGCACGAGCGGGCCGCGTTCGGGGGCGTCGGGCCTTGGCGGCGAGCGTACCGCGCCCGGCGCACACCCGACGGTGTGCGTCTCGGTTGAAGGCGACGCCAGATATTCAACTTCATCTATATGCCGGACGCCCCGTTCCGTCGCCAGCCGCGGGCCTCGCTTGCCTTTCACGCCCGAGACGCGAACGATTGGCGGTCGCCGGCCCCTCGCGAGTCACGGGTCCGGCGCGGCGCCCGTCCCCGCCGGCCCGCCGCACGATTCCCACTCTCGGGGTTGGAGCCGCTTGTGAAGTTCAGAGGATTCCTCGGCGCGGCGATCGTGCTCGGAACGCTGCTGGGCGCCGGCGCCGGCCTCGCGCTGTGGAAGCGCCAGTCGCTGCGCCACGCCGCCGCGACCAAGGCCGGGTTTGAGCCGGTCGAGACGGTGGAGCTGGTTGAGGCCCGACCGATCCGGTGGCGTCAAACGGCGGAACTGGTCGGCACCGCGGTCGCGATCCGGTCGGTCATGCTCAGCAACGAGGTCGCGGGGTCGGTCACGGAGACGCTGTTCGAGTCGGGCTCGTCGGTGAAGGCGGGACAGGTCCTGCTGCGTATGGACGACAGCGTCGAGCGGGCGGACCTCGCGGCTGCGGAGGCCAGCGTGCGCATCGCCGAGGCCAACGCCCGCGCGGGGGACGCGAACCTGCAGCTGGCGCGCAGCAGCGAGCAGCGCCTGGTGCAGGCAGCAGAGGCCCGCGCCGCCTCGTCGATGGACGTCGATCGCGCGCAGGCGGACGTCGCGTCCGCGGAGGCCACGCGCGACCGCATGCGAGCCGATGTCGACCACGCGAAGGCCAAGGCCATGCAGCTGCGGGCGCTGATCGCCAAGAAAACGCTCGCGGCGCCGTTCGACGCCATCGCGGGCCTTCGCAACGTGCACCCCGGGCAGTACCTCGCTGAGGGATCGACCGTCGTGGGACTGCAGGGTGTCGATTCCGCGATCTACATCGATTTCGCCCTGCCGCAGGAGCAGGTCCGACGCGTGAAGCCCGGCGACGTGGTGATGGCCGTCACGAGCGTGTTCGGCGCCGATCCGGTGCGGATCGAGGTCGTCGCGATCGACGCCACGGCGGACCGGGTGACGCGCAACGTGCGCGTGCGCAGCAAGGTGGACAACCCCGGCGGCGTGCTCCGCCCCGGCATGTTCGTCGATGTCAGCGTGCCCGTCGGCGAGGAGCAGGTGTTCGTCGCGGCGCCGACCACCGCCATCCGGCGCGCGGCGTACGGGGACCACGTGTTCGTCGTCACCGAAGACCCTGAAACCAAGCAGCTCCGCGCCCATCAGCGCACCGTGCGCCTCGGTCCCGCCGTGGGCGGCGATTCAATCGTGCTCGAGGGGCTCGTCAAGGGCGAACGCATCGCGTCGCTCGGCTCGTTCAAACTCCGCGAGGGCGCCCTCGTGGCCCCCGCCGTTCCCGCCCCCGTCGCTCCCGCCGGCGCGCCGGAACCAGCCGGCGAGCCCCGCGCCGAGCGCTGAGCCACCGCCCCCGCCACCCCCGCGAACCGCGACCCGCCGAGACACCCGCTCATGCGATCGTTCACCGACATCTTCATCCGGCGGCCCGTGCTCGCGGTGGTGATCAACCTGATCATCCTCGCGGTGGGCTGGCGCGCGATCGGCTCGCTGCCTGTGCGCCAGTACCCGCGGATCGAGTCGTCGTCCGTCATCATCACCACCGTGTACATCGGCGCCAGCGCCGAGACGGTCCGCGGGTTCATCACCACGCCGATCGAACGGGCCGTTTCCGCGATCGACGGGATTGATTACATCGAGAGTTCGAGCGGCGCCGGGGTGAGCACGATCACGGTGCGACTCCGCCTCAATCACAACAGCAACGACGCTCTGGCCGAGATCAGCGCCCGGCTCAACCAGGTGCGCAGCGAATTGCCTCAGGAGTCCGAGGCGCCGGTCATCGACATCCAGCGGACGGACCGCCCCTTCGCGACGTTCTATCTGTCGTTCACGTCCAGCGAGATGGACCTGACGCAGCTCAACGACTTCCTCACGCGCGAGGTGCAGCCGGAACTCGCGACGATCGAGGGCGTGCAGCGCGTGGGCGTGGAGGGCGCCCGCTCGCTGGCGATGCGCATCTGGCTGGACCCGGCGAAGATGGACTCCCTCGACGTCACGCCGCAGGAGGTCCACGACGCGCTGCGCCGAAACAACTTCCTCGCCGCTGTGGGGCGCACGCGGTCGGCGGAGACGCAGGTCGACCTCATCGCGAACACGGACCTGCGCAGCCCGGAGGAGTTCCAGGAGCTGATCGTCCGCCAGAACGCGGGCGCGACCGTCCGTCTGCGCGACATCGCCAAGGTGGAACTCGGGAGCGAGGAGCCCGCGGCGGAGGCGGGCATGAACGGGAAGCCCGCCGTCTACATCTCCGTCTGGCCGCTGCCCCGCTCCAACGAGCTCGAGGTCAGCGCGCTGCTCAAGGCGCGCATGGAGCGCCTGCGCCCGACGCTGCCCGTCGGGGTCGAGATGGGCCTCGCGTACGACGGCACGTACTACATGTCGCACGCGCTCAAGGAGATCACCAAGACGCTCGCCGAGACCATCGGCATCGTCGCGCTGGTGGTGTTCCTGTTCATGGGCTCGATCCGCACGACGCTCGTGCCGCTGATCGCCATGCCGATCTCGCTCGTGGGCGCGTGCATGGCGATGCTGGCGCTGGGCTTCTCGCTCAACCTGCTGACCATCCTCGCGATCGTGCTCTCCGTCGGGCTCGTGGTGGACGACGCGATCGTGATGGTGGAGAACGTCGAGCGCCACATGCGACAGGGCGCCCGCCCGATGATCGCGGCGCTGCGCGGCGCCCGCGAGCTGTTCGCGCCCGTCGTTTCCATGACCATCACCCTCGCCGCGGTGTACGCGCCGATCGGCTTCCAGGGAGGGTTGACGGGCGTGCTGTTCCGCGAGTTCGCGTTCGCCCTCGCCTCCGCGGTCGTGGTGTCCGGCGTCGTGGCGATCACGCTCTCGCCCATCATGAGCGCGAAGCTGGCGCCCGCGCACGGGCAGGAGGGGCGCTTCACCCGGTTCGTCGGCGCGCGGTTCGACTCGCTGCGCCGGGGTTACGCCCGGCTGCTCGACACGACGCTCCAGATGCGCTGGACGATGGCCGGCGCCGCCGTGCTTATCGCCGCCGGCGCGTACCCGCTGTACATCATGTCGTCCAAGGAACTCGCGCCGACGGAGGACGAGGGCGGCGTGTTCATGATCCTCTCCGCCGCGCCGGACTCTTCGCTCGACGCGACCCGGCGCGCCGCGTCCCAGGTCGCCCGCTCTCTCGAGAAGTTCCCCGAGACCAACTTCGTGTGGCAGCTCACGTTCACGAACAGCGGGTTCGGCGGCATGCAGGCGATCGATTGGTCGGAGCGCGACCGCACCACGCAGCAGATCCTGGCTGACGCGTTCAAGGCCGGGTCCGCCGTCCCGGGCGTGCGCGCGTTCCCCGTCCTCCCGCCCCCGCTCCCCGGCGCCGGGCAGTTCGACGTGGAGATGGTCATCACCAGCGGCGATGAAGCGGACGAGATGGCGAAGTACGCCGGGCAGCTCGTCGGCGCCGCGTTCGCCAGCGGCAAGTTCCTCTTCGCCGACACCGACCTCAAGATCGACCTTCCCCAGACGCGCCTGGTGATCGATCGCCAAAAAGTGGCCGACCTCGGGCTCGACCTCGCCACCGTGGGGCGCGACCTGGGCGTGCTGCTCAGTGGCGGGTACGTCAACCGGTTCAACCTCGACGGGCGCTCGTACAAGGTCATCCCGCAGGTGGCCGACGAGCACCGCCTCACCCCCGACCGGCTGCTCCAGCTCAAGGTCCGCAGCGCGGACGGCGGCACGGTCTCTGTCTCCTCGTTTGTCTCGCTCGAGACCACCACGGCGCCGCGGACGCTGTCCCGATTCCAGCAGCGCAACAGCGCGAAGATCTACGGCGGGGTGGCGCCGGGCGTGACCAAGGAGGCCGCGCTCACCGCCCTCGAGGATGCCGCGCGTTCGATCCTGCCGCCCGGCTACGCGATCGACTACGCGGGCGAGAGCCGGCAGCTCCGGACGGAGGGCGCCTCGCTGGCGCTGACGCTGGGCTTCGCGCTGGGGCTGATCTATCTCGTGCTCGCGGCGCAGTTCGGCAGTTTCGTGGACCCGATCATCGTGCTGCTCGGCTCCGTGCCGCTGGCGATCACCGGGGCGCTGCTGTTCACGTTCCTGGG
>CAYVSR010000103.1:0-8129 GCA_964453125.1 uncultured Phycisphaeraceae bacterium
TGGGGCATCTCACCACGGTCGCGCGGCGGGGCGCCGCGGACCGTGGCAACGCTCTCGCGCCCCGCTGGGGCGAAGAGGCACGCACCCATGACGCCGGGCATGGGCTGTCATGTGACCTTCGCGGGAATGCGCCGGTGGACATGTCGTCTCGGGTAGATTCTGCTTCGAATGTTCCGGCGCACGGCCACTATCCGATCGACGCTCGACAGCGTGGAGCCGAGCACGCACCGCACCCGCGTCGGCGCGCCGCTCGAGGTGGTCGCGGAGGACGAGTGGCTGCTCGTGCGCGTTCGACAACACTCGTCGCTGATCGGGTCTATCGCCGGATCGGTGTTCCTCGGGGCGTGTCTGTCCGGCTCGGCGATCGGAGCGCTCTACGCGTGGACCACGCACGGGTGGCGTTCCGGGGTCGCCACCCTGCTCTGCGCGTTTGTCGCGGTGAGCTTTCTCACGGTGATCGCCGGCGCCGCCAAGGGCGCCATGCGGATCGGGCCTCCGGCGCTGCGATACAACCGGCTCGGGGGCGTGTGCGAACTGCCGCGCCAGGATGTCACGCTGCGCGGCTGCATGCCCAGAGGCGTGGAGGTGATTCGGATCTCGCTCAAGGAGCAAACCGGCGAAGGCACGGCGTGGGTGCGGTTCGACCAGCTGATCCTGCTGTACACGGACGCGGACGGGCAATCGCGGCGGGCGCTGGTCTGTCACTCCCCGTTGTCGCTGCGGCACGTGGGGGAGTCGCTCGCGGATGCTTGGGGCGTGCCGCTCACGCGCCGACGAGTCGGACCGATCACATTTGAACAGTGGGCGCGTGTGCACGGGCCCGTCTCGCGCCTCGGATGAGCCTGCGCTCATGTCGCGAGGTGTGTCGAGTGTTCGGCGGTCTTTCGCGGCCCCGACGCCGCGTCCGTCGATCACTGGACAGAACCGGCGCGTGACGCGTCCGTGCGCAGATCCGAGAGGCATAGCGAAGCCATTAGCCCTCACCCGGCCTCTCCCGCGAGACGCGGGAGAGGGGGCGGATCACAGCGTCTGCTCTCACTGGACGCGCGGGAGAGGGGGCTGAGCACGGCGCTTGCGCTTCCACGACGCGCGGGAGGCGGGGGCGGATCGCGCCGCTTGCTTCACGCGGCCCCGCTACCCTTCCCCATATGTCTCTCCGCTACAAGTCACGTCTTCTCCGCCATCTCGGGCACGAGAACTACACGCCGCAGATGATCCGGGTGCTCGCCGAGGACCTCGGCGTGCCGCGCGAGGATTTCGAGGAGTTCACGAAGGCCGTCGAGGACCTCGCCTCCAAGGGGCAGGTGGTCTACGGCGACGATCAGTTCGTCACCCTGCCGCCCATGGGCAAGGAGGTCATCGGGCGATTCCGCAAGAACCCCAAGGGGTTCGGGTTTGTCATCCCGATCGACAAGAACCTGCACGGCGACCTGTTCGTGCCGCCGGACGCGACGGGCGATGCGCTCACGGGCGACCTCGTGCGCGTGGCGGTGGTGCGGACGCGCGCCGGGGGCGGGCCCGCGGGGCGCTCGCCGTTCACAGGGCAGATCATCGAGGTCGTTGAGCGCAAGCGCTCCGAGTTCAGCGGCGAACTGGTGAAGCGCGGCGGGCAGTGGCTCGCGATGCCGGACGGGCGCATGCTCACCGACCCAGTCGTCATCCGCGACCCGGGCGCGAAGAACGCGCACGAGGGGGACAAGGTCGTCTTCGAACTCGTGCGCCACCCCGAGGGCAACATGCTCGGCGAGGGGGTCATCACGCGCGTGCTCGGCGGCGCCGGGGAGCCGGACGTCGAGACACAGGCGGTGATCGCGACCTACAACCTGCCGGGCGAATTCCCCGAAGAGTGCGTCGAGCAGGCGCGCGAGGCGACGGCGGTCTACGAGGGCGAGATCCGCCACGCCATCACCGACGGCAAGGGCTTCGGCCCGCTGCGCAAGGACGTGACGGGCGATTACATCATCACCATCGACCCGCCCGACGCGAAGGATTTCGACGACGCGATCTCCATCGAGCGCAAGGAGAGCGGGGGCTGGCGCCTGGGCGTGTTCATCGCGGACGTGTCGCACTTCATCGCGCCCGGCTCGCCGCTGGACCTCGAGGCCGCGGAGCGCGGGAACTCGGTGTACCTGCCGCGATTGGTGATCCCGATGCTGCCGGAGGTGCTGTCGAACGGCATCTGCTCGCTGCAGGAGGGCGTGCCGCGGTACTGCAAGGCGGCGTACATCGATCTCGACCGGGAGGGGAACTTCCAGAAGGCGCGGTTCGCGAGCGTGTGCATCCGCAGCGCGAAGCGGCTGACGTATCTGGAAGCGCAGGCGCTGATCGACGGCAACACGGAAGAGGCGAAGCGCCACGCGAAGACGGAGACGAAGTACGACGACCGGCTCATCGAGACGCTGCGCGAGATGGACCGCTGCTCGAAGGCGATCCAGGCGCGCCGGATGAAGCGGGGGATGATCCGCCTCGACCTGCCCGAGGTGGAGCTGATCTTCGACGACACGGGTCGCGTGGCGGACGCCGTGCCCGAGGACGACGCGTTCACGCACACGCTGATCGAGATGTTCATGGTGGAGGCGAACGAGGCGGCGGCACGCCTGTTCGAGTGGCTGCGCGTGCCGCTGCTGCGCCGCGTGCACCCCGAGCCGATCCCCGGGGACGTGGACGAGCTGCGCCGCTACGCGACGGTGGCCGGGTTCAAGATCCCCAAGAACCCGGACCGGCTCGAACTGCAGGCGCTGCTGGAATCAACCCGCGGGTCGCCGGCGGCGAAGGCGGTGCACTTCGCGGTGCTGCGCAGCCTGAGCAAGGCGGAGTATTCGCCGGCGCTGGTGGGCCACTTCGCGCTGGCGAGCGACGCGTACGCGCACTTCACGAGCCCCATCCGTCGCTACCCGGACCTCACGGTGCACCGCGCGTTGCGCGCGTTCCTGGAGCGCACGGAGAACGGCGACAACCCGCCGCGCGACGACGCGAGCGCTCACCGGCTGGGGCGCGACCTCACCGGCACCCCGCTGTGCCCGCACGAGGAGGACCTCGTGCAGATCGGCCACCGCTGCGCGCAGACGGAGATGAACGCGGAATCCGCCGAGCGCGACCTGCGCCAGTTCCTCGTGCTGCAGCTGCTGCAGGACAAGCACATCGGCGATGTGTTCAAGGGCGTGGTGACGGGCGTGACGGGCGCGGGCGTGTTCATCCAGATCGAGAAATACCTCGCGGAAGGCATGATCAAGTCGGAGGACCTGCCGGTCGGGCGCCCGGGCGACCTGAGCGCGAAGGATGGCGCCAAGCCGGGCCCGGGCCAGCGCGGGCCGCACAAGCCGGGGACGTTCCGGCCGATGGGGCCGGGTCGGTGGCGGATCGACCCGAAGTCGGGCGCGCTGGTCGAACAGAACACGGGGCGCTCGTTCAATATCGGCGACTCGCTCGATGTGGCGATCGCCGCGGTGGACCTGCCCGCGCGGAAGCTCGACCTGCTGGTGGCGGACCCGGACTCGCGCGACGCGGGCAAGGCGAAGAAGGTGATGAAGCTGACGCTGGGCGCCGACGGCGGCGGGCTGGGCAGCGCCGCGGGCGTCGGCTTCCGCGGCGCGACGGGCGCGGACAAGCGCGCGAGCCGCAGCAAGAGCCGGGAGAAGGGGAAGAAGGACTTCAGGTCGGACAGGAAGAATCGGGGGCATTAGCCCGGGTTCCGGCGCTTCGGCGCTTCGGCGCTCAAACGGAGCCGCGACCGTCAGGGAGCGGACTCGCGCGGCGGGCGTGGGCGCGGCGGGCATGCCAAGGCCCCAGCGCGAGACCGCTCCCTGACGGTCGCGGCTCCGAAGATCGCTCCGAAGATCGCTTGGAAGTTCGCTCGGATTTCCGCTCCGAACTCCGCGTGTCCTCGCGCTACGATTCCCCCGTGGCGGAACCCGCAGCCTCAGCACATCCCACGCCGCCGGACGTCTCCCTGCCGATCCTCGACGCCCGCGCCGCGCGCCTGCGCGGTCTCGCCGAGAAAGCCGCGGCGCTGCCTCGCACCCCCGGCGTGTACCTGATGAAGGACGAGAAGGGTGTCGTGCTGTACATCGGCAAGGCGCTTCGCCTGCGCGACCGGGTGGGGTCGTACTTCGTGCCCAGCGCGGACCTGGGCCCGCGCAAGCAGCCGATGCTGGACCTCATCGCGGACCTCGAGACGCTCGACTGCGAGACGGAGTGGGAGGCGCTGCTCGCCGAGAACCGGCTGATCAAGGACACGCGCCCGAAGTTCAACGCGTCGCTGTCGGACGACCGCACGTTCCCGTACCTCGTCATCACAACGCGCGAGGACTTCCCCGGGGTGTACATCACGCGACAGCCGGGCGCGACGCGGTATCGCGGCTCGAAGGTGTTCGGGCCGTTTCTCTCGTCGGGGGCGCTGCACCACGCGGTCGAGACGCTGCAGGGCGCGTTCAAGTTCCGCACGTGCGACCTCGTGATCGAGGACGGCGACCCCGACCGGCGCCAGTTCCGGCCCTGCCTGCTGCACGCGATCGGGCGGTGCACGGCGCCCTGCGCGGCACGCGTCACCAAGGACGCCTACCGCGTCGACACCGACCGCTTCGCGCGCTTTCTGTCGAGCAAGCGGGCGGACATGCTCCGCGAACTACGGTTGGAGATGGACGCGGCGAGCAAGGCCCTCGAGTTCGAGAAGGCGGCGGACCTGCGCGACACCATCCGGGCAATCGAGAAACTCGGCGCCCGCGGCAAGATCAGCGAGCAGTGGCAGCCCGAGGCGGAGCGGGCGATGTACCTCGACCCGCGCAAGGGGCTGCGCAGCCTGCAGAAGACGCTGGGCATGGCGTCGCCCGTCCGGTGCATCGAGGCGATCGACATCGCGCACCTGCAAGGCGGCGAGACGGTGGGCTCGAAGGTGTGCTTCGTAGACGGGCGCCCGCTCAAGAGCCAGTACCGGCGCTTCCGGGTGAAGACCGTCGCGAACGATGACTACGCGGCGATCCGCGAGGTCGTGAGCAGGCGCTACCGCGACGCCGCGGCGGGCAACGAGCTGTACCCGGACGTGATCCTGATCGACGGGGGGCTGGGGCAGTTGCACGCGGCGCTGGAGGCGTTCGGGGCGATGGGCATGGCGCCGCCGATGGTGATCAGCCTCGCGAAGAAGGAGGAGCTGATCTACACGCAGGCGAAGCGCGAGCCCATCCGGCTGGGGCGCGAAAACCCGGGCCTGCGCGTGTGCCAGGCGATTCGCGACGAGGCGCACCGGTTCGCGCAGGCGTACCACCACCTGCTGCGCCGGAAGAAGTCGCTGGGGGAGGACTCGTGAGGGGCGCCGGCGCGCGGTAGGCTTGGGGGCATGGCCCGCGCTGTTCGAACAATCTGCGCTTGCGCCGCGCCGCTGGTGGCGTCGCTGGCGGTGGCGTCGTGCGCCCCGGCGCCGCGGGACGTGACGCTGGTGGCGACCGATGCGCGATCCGGCGAGCCGGTGGCGCACGCGCACGTGCGCGCCGTGCCGATGCGCGCGGGGATGGTGCCGCTGCCGATCAGCGAGGAGACGCTCGAAGAACTGCTCAGCGAGAGCAAGGTGGACGAGCAGGGGTTCACGGACGGGCGCGGGCGCATCCGCCTGCGGCTGATGGAGGGGCGGCCGCACTTCATCTCGGCGCACGCCTCGCCTCTGGCGGCGCTGGACGAGGGCGAGGGCGGGGACGAGGCGGGGCTGACGTGGTGGGAGTTGAGCCCCGACATGGCGGCGCTGGCGCCGTCGGATGAAGTGGCCGGCACGCCGATAAGTCGGCGGGCGATCGTGCTGAGGCTGGCGCCGTGAGGCGGCGGGCGGGCTCGCGTGCGCTGCTGGGCGCGCTGTGCGCCGGCGCGCTGGGCGGGTGCTACTCGTATTCGCCGATGACCATCGCGGTGCGCGACCGGGCGTCGCTCGAGCCGATCGCAGGGGCGCAGGTCTCGATCGGCAACACGTCGCTGCTCAACCCGGTGAAGCCCGAGAAGGCCGAGGGCGTGACGGACGAGGCGGGCGAGGTGGCGCTGGGCGTGGCGGCGTACAACCGGCTGCTGATCCGCATCGCGGTCGCGGGGCGGGCCGATCACCTCGTGAACGCCGATCACCCGCGCGATTACGGCGCGAGCGATTGGTTCTGCCCGGTGACGGACGAGGACGGCAACCGCGCGAGCGTGGAGATCCGGCTCACGCCCTGAGGCGCGGCGGGGAACCCCGAGGGGTCAGTCCTGCTTCTTGGCGGCGCCCGCGGCGGGCGCGGTTGGCGTTGCGGCGGGGGCGGCGCCGGTGTCGGCCGGCTTGGCCTCGGCGCCGGCGGGCTGCGCTGCTCCGTCGGGCTTGGCGGCCGTCGTCGGCTCGGGCTTCGAGTCAGGCGTGGCGGCGTCGGCGACCGGCTTGGCGTCGCCGGCCTTGGCGCGCTCGGGTCGGCCCTTGGCGCCCTGCTGGGCGCCGCCTGCGCCGGGGACTGCGCCGGCAGGCGCTCCGCCGGGGGCGCCCGGAGCGGCGCGGCGCATGCCGGGCCCGCCGCGCATCTCGTCGGGGGCGGCCTTGTCGAGCGCGGCGAGCTGGGCCTCGTCGAACGTGGTGGCGAGCACCTCGCCGGGGGTGGGCTCGCGCAGGAGAACGCGGTCGCCCGCGTTGAGGCCGGCGCGGACCTCGGCGTAGACGTCGGACCTGCGCCCGACCTTGACGGGGGTCTTGATGTACTTGCTGCCCTTGGGGGTGTAGACGAAGCGCACGGGGCCGTCGTTGAACACGGCCTGGATCGGCACGGTCAGCACCTCGCTCACGCTGCCGAGGACGATCTCGGCCTCGCAGCGCATGGAGGGCTTGAGGCCGGAGATGTCGTTGGAGGAATCAAGGGCGAGCTTGACGGTGTACTCGCGGAGGTTGGGGTCGCGCCAGCCGCCGGACTCGGCGAGCACGCCGATGGACTGGACCGTGCCGCTGAACGTGCGCCCTTGGGCGGCGTCGATGCGGATGGAGGCGGGCTGACCGGGGCGGATTCGTCCGGCGTTGGCCTCGTGCACGCGGACGCTGGCGACCATCTCGCGGATATCGGGGAGCACGATGAGCAGCTGGTTGCTGTGGACCTGTGCCCCGATCTTGAGGCCGTCGTCGCCGCCGCCGCCGCCCCATCGCGAGCGCTCGGCGGTCGAGCCGTAGACCACGAGCCCCTCCTGCGGGGCCCTGATGGTCGCGTTGGCGAACTGCTCCTGGAGTTTGGCGAGCTTGTCCTGGCGGAGCTGGAGCTGCTTCTTCTTGTTGTTGCGCTCGGCCTCCTTGGAGGCGAGCAGCGAGGCGTTCTTGCTGACGACGCGCTCGGCCTCGGACTCGGCCTGGCGGATGTCAGAGAGCAGTTTGGTGGACATCTTCTCGCGCTCGTACGACTCGTACACCTGGCTGGCGAGCATGGCGGTCTTGTAGTTCGCGGCAGCCTCGATGGCGGCGGTCTTGTCCTGCTCGTACTGGTCTTTGCTCAGGAAGTCCTGCTTGTAGAGCTCCTCGCTCTTCTGGGCCTTCTCCTCGAGGCGCTCCTTCTCGCGCGTCGTCTTCTCGATGGCGAGAGCGTTCTTCTGGCGGTCCTTGTGGTCGTCGCCCTCGAGCCACTTCTGGTACTCGATGCGCGCGAGATCCAGCTGCACCTTCGCCTTGTCGAGGTTCGACTGGTTCTCGTTGACCTGGATGTCGTACGCGTTGACGGCGGCGATCGACTCGGCGGTGGCGCTCTCGACCGAGAGCGTCTCCTGGTTGAGCTGCGTCTCGATGTCCTCCGCGTTGAGCTTGACGAGCACGTCGCCCTCGCTGACGCGCTTGCCCTCGTCCACGATCTCCACGATCGTCGTCGGCTTCTCGAGTTTCGACCGGATCTCGGTCTGGCTCTTGGCCTCCAGCTCGCCGTTGGCCGTGACGGCGATGTCGAACGAGGAGGGGGCGACGGTGTGGAGTTCGAGCGTGCCGCCCTTGTCCGTCTTCGCGCGCCCCTGCGCCACCGTCGCCAGCGAGCCGATAGCGGCCAGCGCGGCCACCCCCGCGAGCACGATCTTCAGAGCGGCGCCGGATCGGCGGTTGGGTCGGGCGGCGGCGTGGGTGGGCATGGCGACTCCTGGTGGGCCTGAACGGGTCCGCGGGCGCGGAG
>CAYVSR010000104.1:0-8129 GCA_964453125.1 uncultured Phycisphaeraceae bacterium
CGCGCGGGCCCGAAAGCCGAGACCTTTGGCGCCATGATGGCGCGGGTGAGTTCGACGGGCCGGCCCCTCGCCCAGTTCGGCGAGGCCGCGCGCTGGCAGGAGTCGTCGCCGACGCTGGCGAGCACGTACGAAACGATGGACGCGATCAAGGCCGCGTTCAACGACTGGTCGCACCGCTGGAGCCTGACGCACTTCGACCCCCTGCAGGAGCGGCCGACGGACTACTCGCGCCTGGACAAGGCCCGCTACGCGACGGTCGAGGCCGCGATGGGTCGCATCCCCGGGCTGTTCTCGCTCCGGCAGCGTCTCTTCACGGAACTGGTGGGCACGCGCCAGTCGCTGGCGGTCGCCGCGTTCCAGCGGAAGAACGCCAAGGGGCCGCCGGCGCGCGCCGCGGCGCGTCCGGTGTACGTGAAGGAGATCGAGCCCGACCCGTTCGACCCGAAGAAGGGCGAGATGCACTTCTTCGTGCCCATCCGCGACCAGCCCCGGGGCGAGCGCGACCTGCCCAAGCCGCACGTCGTGCGCGTCGGCCTCCGCGAACTCACGGTCACCGACCAGGACCGCGCGATCAACGAGCAGGTCGAGAAGTTCCTGGACACGATGCTCGTCGAGTCGAAGACCATCCTGACCACGATGTCCACCTCGGTGGCGTCGAGCCGCGACGAGGCCGCCGCGGCGCGCCAACTGATGGAGCAGCTCAAGGGGTTCATGGCGAAACTCAAGGAGTTCGAGCAGAGTCTCGACCCGGCGCTGCGCGAGCGAACGCTTGAAATTCTCTCGCTGAAAGCGCAGGCCGTCGAGCGCGCCACCCAGCAGAACGGCGCGACGCTCGCGAAGGAGATCGCAGAGGGCAAGCTCATGGGCAAGGACGCGCCCGCCCGCATCGACGCCGTCATCGAGGAGCAGCGCAAGGCCCTCAAGTCCGCGGGCGCCTCGGGCTCGTTTGCGGCCTCGCTCGACGACACCGGCTTCGTGCTCTACTCCGTCGGCTCGAACCACTCGCGCGACTGGGCGAGGAACGTCG
Source organism: uncultured Phycisphaeraceae bacterium (assembly GCA_964453125.1). Taxonomy (GTDB): domain Bacteria; phylum Planctomycetota; class Phycisphaerae; order Phycisphaerales; family UBA1924; genus CAYVSR01. Next base: position 1,028 of record CAYVSR010000104.1, read on the forward strand.
GGCAGGACGGCGCCGACATCCTCCTCTGGCCGCCCGTGCTCAGCCTCGCCCGCGACATGCTGGCCAAGCAGGGCACGGAGGCGATGGCCTTCGGCGCCGATTGGCTCGACTACGAGCCCGCGAACCTCCCCCCGCCCCCGCCGCCCGTAAAGACCGCCAAGCCGGGCGAGTCGCAGGCGCCGCAGCAATCCGCGCCAAGCAGGGGGCCCGGCCGCCCCTCCGTGCCCGGCGGGTGATCGGCGGCGCTGGGCGGCATCGAACAGGCATCCGAAAGATTCGCACGGCGTCTCGCGCGGCGTTCCGTCGCCGGCGCCAACCTGAGAAGACATGACCACACCCTCGAACGCCCACAAGATCGTCATCGTCGGCTCCGGCCCCGCCGGCTGGACCGCGGCCATCTACGCCGCGCGCGCCGGCCTTGAGCCGGTCGTCTACTCGGGCGTGCCCAAGCAGAACCCGTCAATCGTGCTGCCCGGCGGCCAGCTGATGCTCACGACCGACGTCGAGAACTACCCGGGCTTCCCCAAGGGCGTCACCGGCCCGGAGATGATGGCCAAGTTCCAGGAGCAGGCCGAGCGTTTCGGCACGAACGTCGTCGGCGAGGACATCGAGTCGTGCGACTTCTCGCGCCGCCCGTTCGCCCTCAAGACCAGCGAGGGCGCCGAGGTCCTCGCGCAGACGGTCATCATCGCCACCGGCGCCACCGCCAACTGGCTTGGCCTCAAGAACGAGATGCGACTGGTGATGTCCGGCGGCGGCGTCTCAGCCTGCGCGGTGTGCGACGGCGCTCTGCCTATGTTCCGCAACCAGCCCCTCGCCGTGGTCGGCGGCGGCGACACCGCCCTCGAAGAAGCGACCTACCTCACCAAGTTCGCTTCGACGGTGTACCTGATTCACCGTCGCGATGCTCTGCGCGGCAGCAAAATCATGCAGCGCCGCTTTCTCGACCGGCCCAACGCCAAGGTCCTCTGGAACAAGGCGGTCGACGATGTGCTCGGCGCCGAGAAGATCGAGTCGCTCGTCCTCCGAGACACGGTCACCGGCGAGAAGAGCGGGCTCGACGTGAAGGGCCTCTTTGTCGCCATCGGCCACACCCCGGCCACCTCGTTCCTCAAGGGCTCGGGCGTCGAAATGGACGACAAGGGCTACATGCTCCTGCGCACGCGCACCAGCGCGACGAACATTCCCGGCGTGTTCGGCGCCGGCGACTGCGCCGACCAGGTCTACCGCCAGGCGGTGACCGCCGCGGGCATGGGCTGCCAGGCCGCCCTCGACGCCGAGCGCTGGCTCGGGGCCGAGGGCATCCACTGAACCCTTCGGGCGATGAGTTGGCTCAGACCTCTGGCCGCGGCTGAGGCGTCTGCCCCGCCGCCACGTGGCTCGTCGGCGCCAGTTTCCCGGTGATGGCCCGCTCCGCGAGTTGCTTCGTGACTTCCCACGCCATCGCCTCCGCCGTGGCGATCTCCTCGACCGTCACGTGGTCCGCGCCCATGCGCGTCGCCAGCATGCCCTTCGAAAGGAAGTTTGTCCGCGCGGCGATGAACGCGTCGGGGCGCAGGGCGCGCACCATCTGGCACGCGCGCAGCACCGCGTCCTCGTCGGGGATGGTCAGGATCACCGCGTCCGCCTCGCGGACCCCGGCGGATTCGAGCACCTCGAGATTCGCCGCGTCGCCGTAGACGATCGAGCGCCCGAGCGCGGCCTGCTTCTCGACCGTGGCGGGGTTGTACTCGACGATGGTGAACTTGATGCCCATCGTGTCGAGGCGGTCGGCCACCGCGCGGCCGACCACGCCATAGCCGGCGAGCACCACGTGGCGCATCCGCAGGGCGGAGTGGTCGATGTCGGGGGCTTCGGGCGCGCCGTGCCCGTCGTGCGTGGGCGATTTCTCGACGAGGCGCGAGACCTGCTTGGCCGAGATCCAGGGCGCCGGACGTATGCGCAGCGCCCTGGGGCGCAGCCTGTCCGCCAGCCGGAAGAGCGACGGCGTGACGATGAGCGAGATGGCGACGATCGTCGTGCACGACGCGAGCAGGTGCGTGTCCACCACGCCGCGCCCATGCGCCACGTCGAGCAGCACGAGGCTGAACTCGCCCGCCTGCGCGAGGCCGAGGCCGACGGCGATGGCGGTCGTGGGGGGCGCGCCGACCGCCCAGCACGTGGCGCCGATCACCCCGCCCTTGAGCGCCAGCATCAGCAGCGTGCCGAAGATTGCCAGCGGCCAGCCGGTGGCGAGCGCGCCCGGGTCGATCCGCATGCCCACCGCCGTGAAGAACACCGCGATGAACAGGTCGCGCAGCGGCCCGATCTGCCCGGACAACTGGTGGCGGAAGGGAGTCGCCGAGAGCAGCAGGCCCGCCATGAACGCGCCCAGTTCGGCCGAGAAGCCGATGGCCTGTGTCGCCGCCGCCGCCCCGAGGGCGGTGGCCGTCGAGAGCACGATCATCACTTCGTTCGACTTGATGTTCGCCGCCTCGCGCAGCAGCCGGGGCAGCACGAGCCGGCCGAGCACGATGATCGCCGCCACGCCGCCCACGCGGAGCGACGCATCGGCGAACACGCGACCCGCGGTGGACATGCTCTCCGCGTCGCCGCCCGCTTCCGTCGCGCCGGCCTCCACCCCCGCCCAGCGCGCCAGCGCGGGGATCGCCACCAGGATGATCACCGACAGAAGGTCCTGCAGGATCGCGATCAGCGAGGTCATCCGTCCGATCGGCCGTCGGATCTCCCGCCGCTCGGACAGCAGACGCAGCGGCACGGCGGTGGACGAGATCGCCAGCGCCAGCGCCACCGCCAGCGCCGCCGGGGCGCCGATGCCGAACAGCATCATCACCGGCCACAGCAGCGCGGCGCTGAGAACGGTGGACCCCACGCCCGCCGCGATGATCGCCCCGACCCCCGACTTGAGCATCGACAGGTCGAGGTGCAGGCCGATGCCGAACATGAGCAGGATGATCGCCGCGTGCGAGATCGAATCGAGGCTCGCGGGATCGGTCACCAGCCCGAGGATGTTGGGCCCGATCAGCGCGCCGGCGATCAGGTACGCGGGCACCACCTCGAAGCGGATGCGCCGCATCAACACCGCCGCCACGCCCGCCGTCGCCAGGATGATGAGCGCGTCCAGCAGGGTGCGTTCGCCGGCGCCGGCGTGCGCATCGACGGCGGCCGAGGCTAGCGTCGCGAGGGGCACCCGCCCATGCTAGCGGCTAGCGGGCGCGCGCGGCCCAATCGGGCCGCCCCCGGCCGGCGCGCGCCCGCCCATTGCCCGCGCTTTCGCCCACCCGTACACTCGCCCGCGCATTCATCGGAGGCACGCATGGCCGCAGAAGACAAGTCTCTCCGGGCGCCGCTGGGCGCCGCGATCGGCGTCACCGGGGCGACTGGCTTCGTGGGCCGGCACGTGGTTCGGGAACTGCTGCGCCGCGGGTACGCGGTGCGCGCCCTCGCGCGCGACGTCGCCAAGGCCCGCGAGGCGCTCCCCGCCGATCGCCTCGGCTCCGGCCCCGGCAAGGTCGAGATCGTCCTCGGCGACGCCCTCGCGGACGCCCCGCTCCGCTCCCTCGCCCGCGGCGCCTTCGCCCTTGTGCACCTCATCGGCATCCGTCGCGAACTCCGCGGCGTCTCATTCCGGCGCCTGCACGTGGACGCGACCCGCAAGGCGCTCGACGCCGCCCGATCCGAGGGCTGCGCCCGCTTCCTGCACATGTCCGCACTCGGGGTTCGCCCCAACGCGCCGACCGAGTACCAGCGCAGCAAGCACGAGGCCGAGGTTCTCGTGCAGCAGAGCGGCCTGCCCTACACCATCTTCCGGCCCTCGCTCATCCACGGCCCCGGCGGTGAGTTCGTCGGCATGGTCAAGGCGTGGGCCACGCGCAAGGCCCCCCCGTTCCTGTTCATGCCCTACTTCGAACGCGTCGAGCCCTCCACCAACCCGCTGCTGCCCGTGCGCTCGGTCATCCCCAAGGCCCAGCCCGTGTTCGTGGGCGACGTGGCCTCCGCGATCGTCGAGGCCCTCACGCGCGCCGAGAGCGTCGGCGAGACCTACGCCCTCGGCGGCCCCGAGGCGATGGACTGGCCCGACGTGCTGACCACACTGCGCGACGCCATCCCCGGCACGCTGCCCGCCGTGGGCCCGATGGCCCTGCCCGCGCCGCTCGGTGTCGCAATGGCGCGGGGCGCCGCGATGGTCGGACTGGCGGACGCGCTCCCATTCGGCCCCTCCGAGCCGCAGATGGCCAGCGAGGACAACGTGTGCTCGAACGCGAAGGCGCGCGAGCACCTCGGCTTCGTGCCGCGGGCGCTGGCGGAGGCCGCGAGCGCGTACGCGGGCGCGGTCTGAAGCCCCAGCCGTCCGGCAACGTTTCGCGACAACCACCAAGGATCCGCGCATCATGAAGAAGGAAAACCTCCTCACGATCCTGATCCTCGCGGGCCTGATCGGGGGCGTGCTCTGGGGGCACTACGGCTTGTTCGACCCCGCCGCTGCGCCCGGCGCGCTCGAGAAAGCCACCGCGACCTACCAGACCGCGGGCGACATCCTGTTCATCCGGCCCCTGCGCATGCTCATCGTGCCGCTGGTGTTCATCAGCGTGGTGACGGGCGTGACGGCGATCGGCAACCCGTCGAAATTGGGCGTGATCGGCGGGGCGACGCTGGGGTACTTTCTCGCGACGACGCTCATAGCCGTCATGCTTGGACTCCTCATCGCGTCCGTGGTCAGGCCGGGCGAGGGCGTGAACCGCGCCGCGCTCGAGGCGAGCGCCCACGCCGACTACCAACGGGTCGAGAAGAACGTGGACGCCATGGTCGCGCCAGCCGACACCGGGGGCGGCAGCGGGATCGGCAAGGCGTTCCTCAACGTCGTGCAGGACATGGTCCCCACCAACATCATCAAGGCCGCGGCGGACACCAACGTGCTCGGGCTCGTGATGTTCGCCGTGCTGCTGGGCATCGGCCTCGCCGTGGTGGGGGAGCCCGCGCGCGGCGCCGTGGCGACGCTCGACGGCATCCTCCTCGCGCTCATGCGAGTAGTCGGCTGGGTGATGTGGCTGGCGCCGATCGGGGTGTTTCTGATCGTCGCGGCGCGCGTGGGCTCATCCGGGCTCTCGAACCTCGTCGGGCCGCTGAGCAAGTACATCCTGTGCGTGATCGGCGGGCTCGCCATCCACCTGCTGGTGATCCTGCCGCTGGTGCTGGCGCTGCTGGCTCGCACCAACCCCTACAAGTTCATCTGGGACCTCCGGAAGGTCATCCTCACCGCGTTCTCGACCGCGAGTTCGAGCGCCACGCTGCCGGTGACCATCGAGGAGTGCGTGCGAGTCGGCGGGTGCAGCAAGCGCGCCGCGACCTTCGTGCCCGCGCTGGGCGCCACCGTCAACATGAACGGCACGGCGCTCTACGAGGCCGTCGCCGTGCTCTTCCTCTTCCAGGTCTTCGGCATCGACCTGAGCCTGGCGCAGAAGGCGATCATCCTGCTCACCGCCACGCTCGCGGCGGTCGGGGCGCCGGGCATCCCGGGGGCCGGGCTGGTGACGATGGCGATCGTCATCAACGCGGTGAACACGAGCCTCCGCGCGGTGGCGCCCGATGCGCCGCAGCTGCCGCTGTGGACGATCGGCATCATCATCGGCGTTGACCGGTTCCTCGATATGTGCCGCACGACACTGAACGTGTTCGGCGACGCGGTGGGAGCGAGGATCATCACGCGCATCGCGCCGGACTGAGCGGCGAATAGTCCGAACGCAGAGGGCGCAGAAATCGCAGAGATGGAGAAGAAGAGGCGATGCGCACAGGCATCTCTGATGTCTGCGGGTGCGCAGCGCAGGCGCTCGCGCCGAATGTTTCGCGGTGAACGCTCCTGCCGCGGAATCGCGGCGCGTCATCCGCCGCCCCCCGTACACAGCCCCTCCGTGTCTTCTGCGCCCACTGCGTTCAATTCCTGATCAAGGCTTGAACGTGCTCGCCACGTGCAGGTCCTTCAGCTGCCCCGGCGTCACCGGGCTCGGCGCGTTGGTCATCAGGTCCGCGCCGATCTGCGTCTTGGGGAACGCGATCACGTCGCGGATGTTGTCCGTGCCGCACAGGTGCATGACGAGGCGGTCCAGCCCGAACGCGATGCCCGCGTGCGGCGGCGCCCCGAACTTGAGCGCCTCGAGCAGGAAGGAGAACTTCTCCTTCGCCTCCTCCGGCGTCAGGCCGAGCAGCGTGAACACCTTGCTCTGCACCGCGGGGTCATGGATGCGCACCGACCCGCCCGCGATCTCCGACCCGTTGAGCACCATGTCGTAGCCCGCGCTCACGATGTTCCCGATCGTCTCCTCATCGTTCACGTCGGCGTCCACGAACGCCTTCTGCTGGTCGTCCCGCGGCGCCGTGAAGGGGTGGTGCATCGCCACCCACCGCTTGTTCTCCGTGTCGCGCGCGAACATGGGGAAGTCGATCACCCAAAGGAAGTTCCAGGCCTTGCCCCACTCGGGCACGACGCCCAGGTCGCGCGCGAGTTTCTGGCGGAGTTCGCCCATCGCCTTGACGCACGTGCCCCACGAGTCCGCGCCGAACAGGACCGTGTCGCCCGGCTGCAAGCCCAGGCGTGCAACCAGTTCCGCCTTGATCGGCTCGACGAACTTGCCCACGCCCGCCTCAAAGCCCGGGCCGCCGGCGCTATTGCCGCCCGGCGACGCGACCCACTTCGTCACCGGCACGCCGCCGGCGCCGAACTGCTTGACGAACTCGGAGTAGCCGTCCGTGATCTTGCGCGTCAGCTTCTCGGCGCCGCCGGGCGCACGGATGGCCTTCACGCACCCCTTGGGCTTGGCGAGCGCGTCCTTGAAAACGCCGAAGTCCGTCTTCGCGGCGAGGTCGGAGATGTCGATCAGTTCGAGGCCGTAGCGCGTGTCCGGCCGGTCGATGCCGAACCGGTTCATCGCCTCGTCGTACGTCATCCGCTGGATCGGCGGCACGTCGAACCCCAGCGTCTCCTTCCACAGCCGACGCACGAACCCCTCCATCATGTGCATGATGTCCTCGCGCTTCACGAAGGACATCTCGAGGTCGATCTGCGTGAACTCCGCCTGCCGGTCCGCGCGCGGGTCCTCGTCGCGGA
>CAYVSR010000105.1:0-8089 GCA_964453125.1 uncultured Phycisphaeraceae bacterium
CCCTACGACTCGCCGTACGACTCGTACATCAACTTCATGAACGTGCTGGACAACGTGCGCACCCGCCTGGAGGCGCCCGCGCCCGAGGCGGCGACGCGCTGAGCGCGCCAGGTGCGCGCGCACGCGGGCGGCACGAAGGCCTCCTCCGACCCTCGTGCCGCCGCGATGGCGACGCCGGCGCACTCTACGGCGCGCGCGCCGCCATACCAGAGAATTCCTATGAAGTGTCCGTGAAGAGCGGCGCGCCGGCCCGTCACTTCCCCGGCTTGACCATCTGCGGATACACGATCACCCGGTCGTGCACCAGCAGGATCAGGTCGTTGGCCTTGTCGCCCGTCACGTCGTCGATGATCGCGAACGAGGGCTCGGTGCGCCGCTGGCCCTCGCCGCGCTCGAACAGGCGGCTCTGGAAGACCTCGAACTCCGTGCCCTCGTGCAGCTTGCGGTTGGCAGAGAGCGTGAAGATCTGGCAGAAGGCCTCCTTGGCGTCGAGCACGACGATGTCCGTCCTGCCGTCGCTGTTGAGGTCGCCCACCGAGATCTCGTGCTCGAGCCGGTTCTCGTCGTCAGAGCGCCACGCGTCGAACTCGGTCAGCGCGCTGCGCGTGCCCTCGAGGCGCACCACGCCGAAGCCGTCGTCTGAGAAACAGAGCAGGTCGTCGCGCCCGCCCCCGGTGAACGGCCCGGCCGCGAGGCCCTTGGGGTCGAACCCGGTGAGGCGCAGGCGGTCCGTCGGCGTCCAGCCCTTGCCGCCCTCGGCGCGGGTCATCATGACGAGGCGCTTGCCGTTCTTGTCCGCCGCCACGATCGTCGCGGTCTTCGCGTCGGCGCCCAGCGTCGTCAGGCCGACGAACTGCGTGGCCGAGTCGGCCTCGGTCGCCTGCTCGACGACGCGCCAGCCCGTGACCGGGTCGAACTCGCACGCGCGCACGTAGTTCTTGTCCGCGATCAGCAGCGCCTGCCCGCCGTCGCCCCGGATGTCGAACATCGCGGTGTTGTCCGGCCCGGCGGCCTGCACGAGGCCGAACTGAGGCATCGCCTTGTCGGTCAGCGTCTTCGCGCCGGCGGCGCCGTCCTCGAGGGCGCGGACCATCACCATCGGCTCGTTGGGCGTGAAGAGCAGCAGGTCCGTCTTGCCGTCGTGATCGATGTCCGCCGCGAGCATCGACTTGGGCGGGCGGGCGACCCCGGCGAGTTCGATGCGCACCGCGTCGCCGCCGCTCTTGCCGGGGCGGTGCAGTTCCAGCGTGTGGTCGCGCTTGTTCTGCACCACGATCGCCAGAGCCGGGCCGTCGGTGAGGGTGACGAACGACATGGCGACGGGCGAGGCGCCGGGCGTGGCGATGGATACCGGCTGGGGGAACCCGAGCGAACCGCTCGCCGCGTCGAACGAAGAAACGCCGACGGCCTTCTCCTCTTCGCTGAGCACGAAGACCTCGAGCGGGCCCGAGCCGTCCCACTGCCCCGCGCCGAGGGCCTTGGGGGCCTTGAACGCGCTGAACCGGGCGCCGCGCGCAAGGCCCGAGCCCTTGACCTGCCTGTGAAGGATGAGGCTGTTGCCCTTGATGTCGGCGGCGATGAGGTCGGGCAGGCCGTCCTGGTCGATGTCGGCGACGATGGCGGGGCGGTCCTTGGCGTCCTCGTCGGGGAAGGTGTAGACCTCGGCCTGCACCTCGCGCTCGGCGCCGAGGGAGGCGGCGGTCTTGATGGGCTCCTGCGTGAGGTCGAGGAGGGCGAGGCGCCGGCTGGCCCGTTCGATCACGGCGACCGACGCCGCGTCGCGCCCGGGCGTGCGCAGCGGCTCGGCCTCGCGGAGGGCGGGCATCTCGAAGCGGATCTCGGGGCCGATGGAGCCCGGCTTCTTGCCCCCTTGGGCGCGCCCCGCGGCGTCGGGCGTCTGCGCCCACAGGCGGAGCGGGGCCGAGTCCTCGGGGATGCACGCCAGGATGTCCTGCATGCCGTTGCCGTCGTAGTCCTCGACGAAGAACGCGATGATCTGCTGCGCCTTGCCTCCCGAACCGAGCTTCACCGGCTCTCCCAGCGCCCCGCCGGCGAGGATGGGGAACACGTTGATGCGCCCGTCGGCCACGGCGAGGAGTTCGGGCTCCGGGCCGCCCGAGACGTCGGCGACCTCGATGCCGTCGCGTGTGGCGGCGAGGCCGGCGACGCGCCGCTTGGCGAGGGTCTTGAACTCGCCGGACTTCTCCTGGCGGAGGGAGACGATCTCGGGGGGGTTGCCGGCGTAGACGAGGTCGAGCCGGCCGTCGGCGTCGAAGTCGTGCGCCCGCATGCCGCTGATCCGGTGGGCGACGCTGACCTCGCGCCGCTCGAACCAGCGGCTTGGGGGGAGTTCGTTGACCTTGGACTGCGTCGCGGCCTCCTCGTCGGAGAGGGGCTTGGCGCGCTGGAGGTGGAGTTCGATGCGGCTCTTGCGGTTGTTGACGACGACGATGTCGCGGAGGCCGTCGGCGTTCATGTCGGCGGTGATGACCGGGCCGCAGTCGTCGTCGACGACGAGGACGCGCATGGCGTCAAACCCGAAGAACCGGCCGAGGTTCGCCGCGGGCTGCGCGGGCGCGCCGGCGGCGCAGGCGAGGCCCGCGGCGAGAGCCATGGCGGCGCGCGTCGAGGCGGGTCGGGCGGCGGCGGTCGGGGGCATTCGGGGGGTCCTTTCTGACGAAACGGGCCCGCGTGCGCGGGCCGCAACCGGGCGACGCGGGTACTGTATCGGTCGCCATCATCCTCGTTGCGTGGATCCGCCGGTCGGCGGGCCAGGGACGGGGCTCTTCTTGGGAGCGTCGGCCGATGCGTCGTATCTCCTCGTGCGCCGGCCTGGCGCTCCTCGTCGTCTCGCCCCTCGCCCTCGCCCAGGACGCGCCGGCCCCCGCGCCCGAGGCGCCGGCGGGCGCCTCCACCACGGCGCTGCCCGCGAAGAAGCCCGGCGCCGAGGCGCGCCAGGGCGACCGCGTTGTCTTCACAGACGGTCGCGTCGTCGTGGCCCCGATCGTGAAGGAAACGGCGGAGTCGATCTGGCTCGACCTCGGCTTCGACGTGCTCAAGGCGCCGCGCAGCACGATCGATTCGATCGAGCGCGCCGCGGAGGCCGGGACGGCGACGCCGGCGGCGGTGGACTCGCTCTTCCGCACGGCGCGCAACCTGCCCGAGCGCACCGCGAAGGAGCAGGCGGAGCGTTTCGGCGAGGCGGTGGTGATGCTCTCGACGCCCTCGGGCCTGGGCTCGGGCTTTCTCATCAGCCCCGACGGCTACGCCGTGACCAACGCCCACGTGATCCAGAAGGAAACGAAGATCAAGGCGACGGTGTTCCTGAAGGGCGACGGGGACTTCCGGCGCCTGGTGATCGACGATGTGAAGATCGTCGCGGTGAACAATCATCTTGATCTCGCGCTGGTGCGACTGCAGCACCCCGAGAAGCAGCCCTTCCCCACCGTGTACCTGAACGCGGACGACGATCTTGCGGCGGGCCAGGACGTGTTCGCCATTGGGGCGCCGCTGGGCCTCGAGCGCACGCTGAGCCGGGGCGTGATCGCGACGACGCTGCGGAACTTCGAGGGGATCACGTACATCCAGACGACGACGCAGATCAACCCCGGCAACTCGGGCGGCCCGCTGTTCAACGACAACGGCGAGGTGATCGGCGTGTGCAACATGAAGATCCCGTTCGGCGAGGGGCTGGGGTTCGCGATCCCGGCGCGCTACCTGCGCGACTTCATCCGCAACCGCGACTCGTTCGCGTACGACAAGGACAACCCGAACTCGGGTTATTCGTACAACCAGGCCCCGCCCCGCGCCGAGTTCGGCGCCCCCACCGCGCTGGACGACTCGACGTCGGCCCGCTGACCGCAACACGCCGCAGGACCCCACACCCGATGCACATCATCTCCCGCTCCGTCGCGCGCCGAACCGGTCGCGCGGGCCGCGCCGCCGGCGTCCTGCTCGCCGCGCTTCTCCTCGCGCCCCTCGCCCACGCCGGCGTGACCATCGCCGAGGCGGCGCCCAGAACGTCGTTCCTCATCGCCGGCGCCGACGACTGCGCGAAACTGGTGGCCGCGTTCGAGCGGTCGTCGCTCAGCGCGCTGTGGAAGGACCCGGAGTTCGTCGCCTGGCGCGAGCGCGTGTCGGGCAAGACAACGCTCGACCCGCTGGGCAAGCTGCGCGCCGCGGGCGTGGATGTGGACGCCCTCAAGCCCCCCACCGGCGCCTCGGGCGTCGCCCTGTTCCTCGCGAGCCCGGACTCGGGCGCCCCCGGCGCGCCCGCCGGCGCCGAGCCCGAGATGCAGGCCTTGGCCCTCGCCGACTTCGCCGGGGACGAGGCCGGCGCCAGGGCCGCGATCGACGCCCTCGACCGCGTCGCCGAGCAGGGCGTCAAGGACGGCGTCGCGAAGAAGGACTCGGTGGACTACGCCGACGTCGAGATCACCCGCGTCGCCGTGGACTACGCGGCGCTCGACCGCATGATCGACGAGCGCAACGGGCTCGAGCCCGCGAAAGAGGCCGGCGCCCAGGACGCCGACGCCGAGAACGACGCGGAGTTCGCCGACTTCGACGAGGACTTCGACAAGCGGTCCGGCCTCGCGGACCGCGGGCTGCCCGGCGTGTTCCTGTACGCGCGCGTCGGCGCCGTGGCGCTCGCGGGCTCGCACCTGCCCACGCTCAAGGAGGCGATCGACCGCGCGGAGGGCCGCCCCGGCGCGCCGGGCGCGGGCGAGAGCGCCGAGTTCCGCGAGGCGCTGGCGCAGCACGAGCCGGGCTACCACGCGTACGTCGTGGCGCCGGGCAAGGCGCTGGGCGAGTATCTCGCGGGCGCCGGCGCGGGCGCCGCGCCCGACCTCGCCGATCGCGCGGTGCCCGGCTCGGGACTGTTCGCGGAGTGGGGCGAGCGGGTGGGCGGTGCGCTGGGTTTCGACGCGGTGCGTGCGCTCTCCGCGACGATGCGCCTCGATGCGCCCGCCGGCCCGGCCGACGGCTCGCTGTGCGCGCTGGTCTCGGAGAAGCGCGGCCTGCTGGCGCTGATCGACGGCCCGGCCAAGCCGCTCGCGCCGCCGACCTTCGTGCCGGCCGACGCCGCCACCATCACGGTCAACCGGTTCAACCTCGCGGGCCTGCTGCCCCTGCTGCGCGAGGTGGCGAAGTCGCTTCCCCCCGAGGAGCGGAACATGTTCGAGGGCGGGCTGGAGATGTTCGGCCAGCAGTTCGGGCCCGCGCTCGACGCGATGGGCTCGGAGGTCGCGGTGGTGAGCCGCGTCGAGAGCCCCTACGGCGCCACGAGCGAGCGCACGATCGTGGCGCTGGACGTCGCGGACGGCGCGAAGCTGTCGGGCGCGCTGAACACGCTGGGCGCCGGGTTCGGCCTCACGCCGCGCGAGTTCCAGGGGAATCAGATCTGGGACTCGAACTTCGGGCCGGGCATCGGCGTGGGGTTCGGGAAGCTGTTCCTGGGCGAGGGGCCGGACATCGAGAGCGCGCTGCGCGAGGCGGGCGACCCGGAGCGCGCGAAGCTGGGCGCGGAGCCGGCGTTCCAGCGCACGATGGCGGCGCTGGGCGGCTCGGGCATCGGGTTCTCGTTCACGCGCCTGCGCGCCACGATGGAGTGGGCGGAGTGGCAGGCGAAGAACATCGACCGGCTGCTTGCGGAACAGTTCGAGGAGACCGACTGGCCCGCGGAGGACCGCGCCGCGTTCATCGAGGACATGAAGGCGCAGATGCCCGCGTGGTCGCGCGAGCCCGCGCCGGCGTCGGTCGTGCTGCGCCACGTGGGGGACATCGGCGGCGCGGTGCGCTCGACGCCCGAGGGCTTCGTGGTGCGCTGGCTGGTGACGAAGCCGGGCGAGTGAGCGGCGCGCGAGCGGCGCAGCGCGTCGCGCGACTCGGCGCACGCATAGCGCGAAACGGACTGTCGCGCGCGCTCGATTCCCGCTGATTTTCGGCGCGCGGCGCGGGGTTGCGCACGCGCGCCGCAAAAACAAAGCAGGGCGCCATCGCTAGACAGCGCCCCGCTGGAGGAGAGAGAGAGATCGACCCAATCGTACCGATTATCGACCGGGGGTGTTCGGAACCCGTAAAACTTTGCGGCTCATCTCCCCCTGCGCGGAGGCCACGTCGAGGATGATCCGCATGCCCGGCTCGGCGCGGCCGATGTACTGCGCCAGCGTCTCCGGGTCGCCGACGCGCAAGTTGTTGATAGCCAAGATGATGTCGCCCGCCTCGAGGCCCGCCTTCTCGGCCACGCTGCCCGGTCGGACGTCCGCCACCTGGGCCCCGCCCTGCTCGCGCAACTTCAAGTCCCGTGCGACCTTAGCGTCAACCTCCTCCACCGAGAACCCCAGCGAGTTGAACGCGCTGGCGGTCTTCGCCTGGTCCCCCACCTCGACCCGGAACTCACGGATCGTGCCGTCCCGATAGGCGCGGATGTCCGCCACCTTCCCCGGCCGGATCTTGGCGATCTTGAACCGCAGGTCGTCGTCGTCCCGCACGGCTTCGCCGTTGATTTCCGTGACGATGTCGTTCTTTTCGAGGCCCGCGGCCGCGGCGGGCGACCCCTCCTGCACGAAGCCGATCAGGGCCCCGCGGAGGCTCGCGTCCACCCCCAGCAGCTGGGCCGCCTCGGGCGTGAACTTCGCGATGTTGACGCCCAAGTAGCCGCGCTTGACCGACCCATTCTCAAGGAGTTGGTCGGTCACATCGCGGAAAATCGTGGTCGGGATGGCGAAGCCGAGGCCCACGCTCCCGCCGCTGGTGCTCTTGATCGCGCTGTTGATGCCGATCACTTCGCCGCGCAGGTTGACCAGCGGGCCGCCCGAGTTGCCGGGGTTGATCGCCGCGTCCGTCTGAATGAACGACTCGTACCCGGCCTGGCCCCGGTTGTTTCGGATGATTTCCGGGCGCCGGCCGGTGGCGCTGATGATGCCCGCGGTCACGGTCTCCTCCAGTTCGAGGGGCGAGCCGATCGCGATGACCCAGTCGCCCACCTGCATGGAGTCGGAGTCGCCGATGGTCGCGGGACGCACGGCGTCGGACATCTGCGCGGGGTCGACCTTCACGACGGCGACGTCTGTTTGCGGGTCGGCGCCGATGACCTCCGCCTCGGCCTTGCTGCCGTCCTCGAAGACGATTTCGAGCGAGTCGGCGCCGGCGATGACGTGGTTGTTGGTCAGGATGTGCCCCTCGCGGTCGAGGATCACGCCCGAGCCGAGGCCGCTGCGCTGCTGCTCGCGCGTGCCGCCGCCGGGGTTGCCGAACATCGGGCCGAACGGGTTCCACTCGCGCACCTGCACCACCTGCGTGGAGCGGACCTGGACCACGGAGGGGCGCGCCATGGCGGCGGCGTGGCGGAATGCCATGGAGAGGGCCTCCGCGTGCTCGATGGCTCGGGACGTCGCTGGGTCGGGCGGCGCGACCTGCTGGGGCGCCTTGTCCGCCGCCCACGCGGGAGCGATGCCGCCGAGCAGCGCAGCAGCGCCACCGGCGACGAGGGCGAGCCACTTGGTTTGCACAGAACTGTGGTTAGACATTGCAGATGCGCTCCTGAGAGCCGGCGCCGGACCCGGGGCGGAAATCAACCCCTGGTGGCGCGAACGGCCGTGATGTTGTTCGGAAAATGTTTGAAGACGTGCCGTCGCCCACGGCGAGCAACCGGTGCGCCAACCCGCTCTCCTCGCCTTCCCTGACGCGCGCGGCGTGGCACGGGTTCCCATACCGGGGAAGGGGGGCCGGGGTTCGGCCTGCGGCCCGATCCGGCCAGAACGGCAGCGGCGCCGGGCCCTAGAGGCGGTCGGCGATCGCCCGGATCAGGCGTGGGTGCGCGCCGGGGTCGGCGCAGACCACGCCGCGGTTCCGCTCCAGCCCCCGGCCGTGCGAGAAGTCGAGGGGGGCGCCGGCCACGTCGGTCACGGTGCAGCCCATCTCGGAGGCGATGAGGGCCCCGGCGGCGTGGTCCCAGATGCGCTCGACGTACGTCTTGCCGGGTGTTGGGAGACGGAGGTACGCGTCCGCCTGGCCGCGCGCGACGACGGCGTACTTGCACTGGCTGTCGAGTCGCGCCGGCTCGCCCGGCGCCTCGGGCGCGCAGGCG
>CAYVSR010000106.1:0-8077 GCA_964453125.1 uncultured Phycisphaeraceae bacterium
GGAAGTGCTCGGTGCTCAGTGCTCAGTGCTCAGTGCTCAGTGCTCAGTGCTCAGTGATTGAAGCCTAGTGCCTAGTCCCCAGTGCCTAGTGCCCCCCCGGTGCTCACGCCGCCCGCGTTCGCGCCTCGACACCCGCCGACTCAATGCCGCGAAGGGTTTCCATCTCGTCAAGAATGTCCTCCGGCGTCCAGCGCGCCAGGTCGGGGATGTGCCTCCACGGGTCGATCCCCTCCTCGCGCATGCGGTCGATGAACAGCAGCCCGTCGCGGGCGCACGAGGCGCGCACCGCGCGCAGCGGGCGCGGGTCGCACAGCGTGCGCGGCAGGTTCGTGTTGTGCAGGTGCAGCACGCAGCACGCGGGCTCGCGCACCAGCCGGCCCAGGCTCGCCGCGCGCACGCAGAATTCCGTGTCCACCCAGTAGCACTGCACCGGCTCCGCCCGGAACGCCGTGCCCCACGCGTGGTGGCGGCGCACGTACTCGTCCGAGAAGTAGTAGAACCCGCAGAACCCGTTCGACGCCGCGGACCCGTCCGCGTTCGCGCCGGTGTTCACCATGCCGTCGTGCGGCGTGACCACCGCGTCGCCGCCCATGCGGCGCATCGCGTCTTCGGCGTAGTGCAGCCAGTAGCGCGTCACCGCGACGTCGTCGTTGATCTGGAAGAACCGCACGCAGCCCCTCGCCGCGAGGCGCTGATAGAGGTCCTCCAGCATCGGGCTGGGCGAGTTGAGCCCGCGCAGGCGCTCGTGCCCGCCGGCGATGCCCGCGCCCTCCCCGCCCGGGCCGTACCACACATAATCGAAGAACCGGTAGCGGTCCTTCAGGTTCTCGAGCGTCGGTCGCGGGTCGCGCCCGTCCATCGGGGGCGCGACGCCCACCAGCATCTCGAAGTCCGGGTGCTCCGTGTTCAGTTCGATCGACCGGAGCGCGAACTCCAGGTCCGCGTCCACCACGGACGCGCAGAACACCCCCACCTTCGGCAACGGCTCATGCGGCATGCGCGACCCCTCTACCCGGCGTGTCTCGATTCGATCCGACGCTCGCCCCCGCCACCTCGCCCCGTCCTTCCGGCACGCCCCAGAGTGCCAGACCCTTGAACGCCGCAGCGCCGTGGGCCGCCCACATCTCGCGGCAGGCGGCCTCGTGCCAGGGCTCGTCGCTCGTGTCGATCAGGGGCTTGAGGTCGGTGTAGGGCGCCCACCACTCCAGCGGCGCGGGCGAGAGGCCCATGGCGCGCTCGTCGAGCGCCCGGTTGTAGTACGCGTCGATCTCCGATGCGGGCCGGCGCCCGGGCCAGCGCACGACCTCGATCATCTTGTACCACGCGTGCTTGGCGACGAGCCTGCGCCGGTTGGCGAACTGCAGGTGCATCAGCCCGCCGTACTGCGCATCGGGGATAAGCCGGTGCTGGAGGCGCTCGACGCCCCGTGGGATGCGAGTGTGGATGTCGTAACTTCCGTCCTTGGGCGTAAACGACACCCCGGGTCCATCGGCGAAGACGACCGGCACATACTGCTGCGCCCAGACGCTGTTGTCGTCGCGAAACTCATCGAGCGAGCGCCAAAGGTTCGGCAGCGGCAGCGAGATCGCATGTCCGGGCGAGAGCGCGTTGGTCGCGTCCCGCATGATGTGCAGCAGGTTGCCCGACAGGATCTCGTCCGCATCGATCGAGTAGAAGTGCGTGCCGCCGCGGGCGCGGCCCTCATCGAGCAGGCGTTGCAGGATCGCCGCCTCGCGCCACTCGCCGTCCGCGTCCGAAAGCGTGTGGATGCGCCCGGGGAACGCGCCAGCCGCTTCCGCGATGATCTGTGGCGTCTCGTCCGTCGAGGCGTGGTCGAGGATGACCATCTCGTCCACGACGCGCAGCGCCGCGGGCAGCGAGGCGCGCAGGCACCAGCGCTCGTTGCGAACTTTCATGAGGCCGATGAGGCGCATCACCCGGTTATCGGCCCGGTGGAGGGGGGCGCTTGAGGTCGATTCCGCTCAGGCGCTCACGCGGGAAAGGCGGTCGCAGCGCGTCATCGCCCCGTGGTCGGCGAGGGCCTCGTCCACGCGGAGCGAGTCCATCGGCGCCCCCGCCTGCGAGGCGAGGAAGCCGACCCGCCACGCCCACCGCTTGAGGGGCAGGTGGTGCTCGTACAGCGCCCGCACGATCGCCCGCTCGAGGGGCGAGGCCGCCGCCCCGGGGAGCATCGTGCCGAAGTGCGAGGGGAAGTGCGCCAGCGCCCGGAAGGACTCCGCCACGCGCAGCGCGTGCCCGCGCTCGTGCTCGGCGTACGCCCGGAAGTACTCGGCCGATCTCGGGTCCAGCACGTCGCGCCCGAAGGTCTCTCGCGCGCACGCCGGCGCCTGCGCCGCGAACCCCGCCGCGGCGTAGCCCAGGCGCATCTCGCGCAGCAGATAGTCGTCGGGCGTGTACCGGTGGTCGTGCAGCGCGACGGCCTCGGGCCGGAAGAGCACGGGCATGGCGAAGCGGCGGCGCAGGCGCCACGCGAGTTCGAGGTCCTCGAAGCCGTAGGCGCAGGGAAAGCGCGCGAACCCGCCGACGGCGCGCGCCGCGTCGGTGGGCATCGAGAGGTTCAGGTTCCAGGCGTGGCGGAAGCCCCAGTCCTTCATGGGCTCGATGATGCGCGCCTCGGCGCCGTCGTCAGTTCCGCCGGTGTGCGCGGCGCTCGAGCCGGGCATGCGGTCGTAGAAGAAGACCATCGAGGTCTCGCGCACCAGCCGGTCGAAGAGCGTGTCGTGCGCGGGGACGAGCCAGGGCGAATCGCCGAGGATCATGGCGCCGCGGAATGGGGCGGCGCCGGGAGCGGCGGCGTCGTCCGCGCCCGCGAGGCGCAGCGTCTCGCCGGCGTTGGGCGCGCCGGTGGTTCCGACGAAGGGCCGCGCGGGGACCTGCTCCTGTGCCGTGAGGTGGGCCTCGAGAAAGCCGGGCTCGGCGTAGACGTCGTCGTTGATCGAGACGATAAACCGCCCCGTCGCGGCCTTGAGCAGCTCGTTCTTGACGCCCCCGACGCCGAGGCGCTCGCACCGCACCACACGACCGGCGAGGCGAGCCTCGTGCAGCAGGCGCTCGGCGAGCGCGGCGGAGGGCTCATCGGCGCCGTCGATGCCGACGAGAATCTCGCAGCGGCGCGCATCGAGCGTCTGGCGCGAGAGGGCGCGCAGGCAGCGCTCCAGCTTCGCGGGCCTGTCTCGCGTGGGGAGGATGACGGAAAGGTCGGGCGCCACGCTTCGAATATCGGACGCCGGACGGGCCCGCCTGAACGCCGACCAGCGTTCGCCGGGCTATTCCGGGCGGGCCTTGGCGAGCCCCACCGAGGCGAACCCCGCTCGGGCGCAGCGGTCGTACACCGCGATCACGTCCTGGTAGGGCGTTTCGAGCGTGGGTTCGATCACCAGACGCACCGCCCCGGCGGCGCCCGTCGAGGCGTATTCCGTCAGTTTCGCGTCCAGCGCGTCGAACCCGGCGCCCTCGAGGCCCAGGCCGGTGATGCGCGTGCCCTCGGGCGTGCGGGTCATTCGCAGCGCCGCGGGCGCGATGGGGATGTCCGCCGCGGGCTTGGGCGCGCCGGGCGCGGCGCCCTTGGCCATGCCGACATCAAGGAACCACTCGGGCCCGATGAACGCGGAGCCGGCCATGAAGAAGATGAGAATGACCATCACGATGTCGACCATGGGGGTCATGTCCGGCCCGAAGTGGCCCGCGGCGACGACGGACGCGTTGCGCCGCCGGAACCCGGAGTGCCCGCCCGGCCTCATCGCCCGCCCCCGCCCGGCGCGCGATCCGTCGCGAGGCGCACGTCCGCCACGCCGGCCGAGGCGCACGCCTCGAGGATGGGCTCGACCTGGCCGTACGCGATGTCGCGCGGCGCCCTGATCTGCACCGTCACGCCCGGGTTGTCGTTGAGGCGGGCGCTGAGCGCGGGGGCGACGCCCTCGATGCCGACGACGAGGTCATTGACCAGGATCTTCGCCGCGCCCCCCGGCCCTTCGCCCGGCACGAGGTTTATGACGAACGAGTCGCGCGGCATGTCCGCCGAGCCGCTGGCCGATTCGGGCAGTCGCATGGGGATGCGCTGCGTCTGCGCGAGGCGCCCGACCAGCAGGAAGAACACGATCATGCACAGCACCACGTCGATCAGCGGCGTAGCGTTGACCGGCGAGACCTCATCGTGCTGGCGGCGCGGGCGGGAGCGCATGCGTCAGGCCGTCGCGGGCTCGCGCGCCTTGGCCCCGCTCGGGCTGGGCGCGGGCTCGAAGACCTCGTCGGGCAGCAGTTCGAAGAGTTCCGCGGCGACGACCATCGCGCGGGTGCAGACGCGGTCCACCACGGTGCGGAAGTAGCCGTACGCGAGCAGGCTGGGGATGGCCAGCAGCAGGCCGAGGAACGTGTGGAACAGGGCCTTGGAGATGCCCAGTGAGAGTTCGCCCGGCCCTGCCTGGCCGCCCGTCTCACCCAGCGCCGCGAAGGCGATGATCATGCCGTAGACCGTGCCGACGAGCCCGAGTAGCGGCCCGAGGTGGCCGACGATGTTGAGGAGTTCGATCTTGCGGAACCATCGCGCGGCCTCTTCGGAGGCGGCGAGTTCGGCCGCTTCGCGCGCCCCCTGACGCCCGCCGCGCGTGGGTCGCATGCCGGCCGCGAGGGCCTTGGAGACGAACGAGGCGTCGGTCTGCGTGAGTTGGCGCGCCGCCTCCCACTCGCCGCGGGCGATGCGCTCGCGCAGCGCCCGGATGGGTCGGTCGGGCAGCAGGGCGGACTCGCGGATCTCGATGAACGCGCGGAGGATGATGGCCACCGCCACGAACGAGCCCAGCGCCACCAGCGCCGTGAACACGTCGGCCGACTGCCAGAAGAGCGCCATGAGGCCGGAGAGTTTCTGGGGCGGCCCGCCGGCGCCTGGCGCGCCGGTCGTTTCCGCCGCCAGCGCGGCCGACGACGCGAGGAGCGACAACGCGCCGATGAGTCCGAGCCCGAGCCCTCGCCGGTGTGATTCCGATGCCTGTCCGTGCATGCGCGATGGTTCTCCGCGGTGAGCGCACAGGGTACGCCAAAGCGTGCGTTCGCGCGCCTCTCGCGGAAGGGCGCCTACTCGCGCTCGTCGGCGCCGCCGCGGGTGAGTCGCGGGTCGTCGAGGTCGTCGGGCGTGGCCTCGCGAGAGACGACGTAGCGCCCGTCGAACCAGCGCCCGAGGTCGGCGAGGCGACAGCGCTCGGAGCAGAAGGGCGTGTATGGGCCGTCGTCGGGCGCGCTGGCGGCGCACGTGGGGCATGGGCGCCCTGATGACTTCTGCTGTGCGTTCTCGGGTGTCACCGGGGCAATCCTAGCGAGGCCAGGCGCCCGACCCACGAGTCGCCGCGGGCCTCGAGCGCGATGTCCCGCGCCGTCTCGCTCGCGTGCCCGATGCGCACGTCGAGCCGGCCGCCGGGCAGGCCGGCGCTCACGCGGTCGGCCCACTCGATCGCCAGCACGCCTCCCGCGGCGCCGGGGCCGTCGAGCCCGAGCGATTCGAGATCATGCAGGTCGGTGAGTCGGTGGGCATCGACGTGGACGAGCGGGAAGCGCGCGTGGGCGCCGGGCGCGGTGTCGGGCGCGTAGATGTTGGCCAGCACGAAGGTGGGGCTGTGGACGCGCGCGGGGTCGATGCCCATGCCGATGGCCACGCCGCGCACGAAGCGCGTCTTGCCCGCGCCGAGGTCGCCGATGAGGGCGATGCAGTCGTGGGCGCGGGCGAGCGCGCCGATGCGCGCCGCGAGGCGCACGGTCTCGTCCTCCGAGGTCGTGCGGATGTTGGCGATCATCCGACGTGGTCCCAGCCCATGGCGCCGGCGTCGTGAGGGGCGCCGCCGTCGTCGGAGACCACGCAGCCCGCGCCCGGCGCAACCCGCCCGATCCTCGTGATGGGCACGCCGGTCTCGGGGCACGCGCCCGGCACATCACCCTTTGCGGCGAACAGCAGTTCGTAGTCCTCCCCGTCCCCAAGCGCGGCGCGCCACCCCTTCGCGTCCGCGTGCCGGGGCACGAGGCGGGAATCGATCTCGATGCGCACGCCCGAGGCCTCGGCGATTCGGCCCGCGTCGCGACCCAGTCCGTCCGAGACGTCCATCATCGCGTGCAGGCGCTCGCCCAACGCGTCGCACAGCCAATGCCCCTCGCGCACCCGTGGCTCGAACGTCAGGTGGCGGCCGGATTCGAACGAGGCGCCGAACGCGCCGGTGACGTACACGCCGTCGCCGTCGCGGGCGCCCGACCTGAGCACGGGGCCGCGCGATTCGTGCGGAACCCCCACCACCGTGACCGACATCACCGTCGGCCCCGCAACGCGCGCGATGTCGCCGCCCACCAGCGGGCAGTTCCAATGGTTCGCCCAGGAGTGCAGCGCGTCGAACAGCGCGTCCTCTCGCGCGAAGGAGTCTCGCAGCGCGCCCGCCGCCAGCGCGAAGCGGGGAGCGCCGCCCATCGCGCCGATGTCCGACAGCGATCGGGCGATCGCCTTGCGCGCGATCGCGTCGATCGTGGCCTCGCTCGGTTGTTCGCCCGGAGGCGCAAAGTGGCGCCCCTCGACCAGTTGATCGACGGTCAGCAGCGCGTGCTCGCCCCCGATGCGCACCACCGCGCAGTCGTCCCCGGGCCCCACAACGACGCCCTTGGCGCCGCCGGCGCCGGACGAGCGCCGGTAGATCCTGCGCAGCAGTTCCGATTCGGGAGTCACGCCGACGCCCCCGTGCCGACCAGCCCCAGCGCGCCGCACGCCCGCGCCCCCGGCGCCCGTGCGCCGGGCAGCATGGCGCGCAGCAGCGCCGCGTGGCGCTCCGCGCTCCCCTGGTTGGCTCGCACACAATCCTGCGCCGCACGCCCCAGCGCCTCGCGTCGGTCGCGGTCGGCCAGGAGCCCCGCGATCTCCGCTCGCAGCCCGTCGCGCGTGGTCTGCACGATGGCGTCGGCGCCCAGCAGCGTGCGCACGGTCTGACGAAAGTCGTCCACCGCGGGCCCGATCACCACGGGCTTGCCCAGCCCGGCGGGCTCCATGGGGTCCGACCCATGGAGTTCGCCGAACGAGCGTCCGACGACGACGATGTCCGCGAGCGCGTACGCCTTGCGGAGTTCGCCGATGGTGTCGAGCACGAAGAAACTCGCTCCGGGTCTCGGCCCGCGTTCGGTGCGCCGGACCGCGCCACCCAGGTCGCGCGCCGCGCCCTCGAACCACTCCGGCCGGCGGGGCGCGCACAGCAGCTGCACACCCGGCGGCGTGGCGTCACGCAGCAGCGCGTGTTCCTCGGGCGCGGTGGAGCCCGCGACGATCAGCGGCCGGGCCGGATCGATCCCCATCTCGCGCGCGAGATCCGACGCGCCGACGACGCGCCTCGGGTCCTCGATCACCGCCGCGTCCCACTTCAACGTGCCCGTCACCGAGACACGGCCGGGCGCGACGCCCACACTCGCAAATCGCGAGGCATATATCTCATCCTGCGCCGCCACGAACTCAAGCCCGGCGAATGCCCGACCCAGGATCGGCCTCGCCAGCCGGTACCGCCCGTGCGAGCGGTCCGACAGCCTGCCGTTGAGCACGCACACCGGGACACCGCGCCGTCGGCACTCGCGCGCGAACGTGGGCCACAGCTCCAATTCCACCAGCGCCACGCCCTGCGGCTTCACCGCGTCGAGAAACCGGCGCACCGCCCACGAGGCGTCCAGCGGGTATCGCACCAGCGTCGCCACGCTGGCGTACAGCTCGCGCGCACGGGCCGCCCCCGTATCCGTCGTCGAAGCGATCACCAGGTCGTACTCGTCCGCCAGCAGTTCCACGAGGGGCCGGATGAGGTTCGTCTCCCCCACCGACACCGCGTGGATCATCAAGCGCGGGCGCGTCCGGTCCGGCGCCGATAACTCCGGCGTGTGCCCGAACCGCTCCCGCCAGCCGCTCCGCTTCTTGCGCAGCCACCACGGCGCCGCGAGGGCGGCGAACAGGAGGTAGCAGGCGTCAAAGAGCAGAGACATGCGTCTGGCGAGCGTACGGGCCGGGCGGCCCCAGTGCGTCAAGCGTATCCGGCGCCCGGCCCGTGCGGTCCGGCGC
>CAYVSR010000107.1:0-8065 GCA_964453125.1 uncultured Phycisphaeraceae bacterium
CCTGACGCGCGAACTAACCGCCAGCGCCAACGGCGCCCCCTCACCAACCAAAGTCATTCTCACCTCGTCCACCCCCAGCCTCGACCAGGCCGTGGAAGCCCTGCGCCTTGGCGCGGCGGACCTCATCGTCAAGCCCTTCGACCCCGAGGACCTCGCCTCGCGCGTCCTCGCCGTGTCGAAGTCAGCCCGGGCCGACCGCGACCGCGCGGCGGAAGTGGCCCGCCTCAAGCGCGCGTGCAAGCGCCTCAGCGCCGCCCGTCAGCAGGTGGCAAAGCAAGTCGATTCTCTCTGCAACGACCTCGCGGACGCCTACCAGGAGCTCGCGGACCAGATGACCAACGCCGCCATCACCTCCGAATTCGCCGCCCTCGTCCGCCACGAGCTGGATGTCGAGTCGCTGCTGCGCACGTGCCTCGAGTTCATCCTCGCGCGCACCGGGCCCACCAACGCCGCGGTCTTCCTGCCCAGCAACCACGCGGACTTCGCGCTCGGCGCGTACGTCAACTACGACTGCCCCAAGGACAGCGCCGACGTGCTGCTCGACCACCTCGCCGACGTGCTGGCGCCCAAGATCCAGGACGAGACCACCGTCGTGCGCATGGACACCGAGGACGCGCTGGCCCGGCGCCTGGGCGACGACGCCCACTGGCTCGCCGAGTCCGACGTGCTGGCGTTCTCCTGCCGCCACGACGGCGACTGCCTCGCGGTCGGCGTGCTCTTCCGCGACCGCAAGAACCCCTTCCCCGCGGACGCGGCGCTGCAACTCAAGAGCATCTCCGACATCTTCGGTCAGCAACTCGCCCGCGTCGTGAAGATCCACCACCGCCACCGCCCCGAAGAAGCCTGGCCGGGGTTCGAGCGCGACTCGGACGATGAGGGCGGCTTGGCGGCGTGAGCGAACGCGTGACCGGAGAACCACGAGCAGCGCCGGCGGTCATTTCCGAACAGGCGGGCGGCCGCTGAACCAACGGGCATCGCTCGTGGTCAATTCCTCGCGAGCGGGAAGCCCCCGAACCACGCGTCCCGTTAGCCGACAATTCCGAAGCCCGCAACGCGGGCGAGCGGAGGTAGCCAGGGGTGGAGTCCGCCGTCAGGCGGACGGAACCCCTGGAGAGCAAGCAACCGAAGCAGCGCCCCGGAGGGGCGCACGAAACCCGGCGCCGCCATGCGCGCGGGTGGCATGCAATATCGAAACTCCGTCGCCCCCTCCGGGGGCGAAGAGATCACAGGGCCTAGGTCCAGGGGTTCCGCTCGCCAAGGGCTCGCTTCACCCCTGGCAACCATCGCTCGCCCCGTTGGGGCAATGCGCAGCGACCCGTTGTGTCCGTAAGCACATGATTGCCCGAGGGCGTCCGTGAGCCGCGAGCTCCGCGAGCGCGGGGCCGATCAGCGCTCACGTGCGCGCTTCCGTGGGTTCGCTAACTCGCGGGGCCGGATCCCGTCCACGAGCATTCGATTCCGCGATCGCCCCGTTGGGACGATGCATCCCCGCACGCTCCATCCGCATCACCCCGCGTCGTCCTCCAACCCCAGATCCATCCCCTCAAACTCTTCCGCCGAAATCCCTTCCACCATCGGCGCGTGCTCGCGACGGGCGCCGACCCCATCCTTCGCGGCGGCGTGGTCCGCGGCGCGCTTCACGCGCTCCGGGTCGGGGCCCAGGTCCTCGTCCTTCCGCCTGCCGCGGATCACCAGACGCACCGGCACCTCCGCGAAGGGCAGCGCCTCGCGGATGCGGTTGAGCAGGAAGCGCTCGGTCTGCGGCGAGTACAGCCCGGGGTCGTTGACGACCAGCACGATCGTCGGCGGCGCCGTGGAGACCTGCGTCGCGTAGTAGATCTTGAGGCGCCGGCCCAGCTTGGACGCCGGCAGCCCCTGCACGAACTCGCGGAACACGCGGTTGAGTTCGCCCGTGCCCACGCGCTGCGCGGTCTGCTCGAAGAGTTCGCCGGCCACGTTCAGCACGGCCCACGCCCCGCCCTCCTCGGCGCCGCGCGCGGCGGAGGTGAACGCGATCGGGCAGTGGCTCAGCCCCTTGAGTTCCTTGTCGATGTACTCGCGGTAGCGGTCCGTCGTGATGGGCTTGCCGTTGTGGCCCGTCTGCCCTTCGGCGAGGTCCCACTTGTTCACCACGATCACGCAGGGCTTGAACGCCGCCTGCACCTCGCTCGAGAGCGTCTTGTCCACCGTTGAAATCGGGGTCGTCGCGTCGAGCAGGAAGAGCACGACGTCGGCCCGGAGCACGGCCCGGCGCATGCGCTCGAGGGCCCACCATTCCACCTGGTCGTGCATGCTCTTCTTCTTGCGCACGCCCGCAGTGTCGATGGCCACAAAGACCTTGCCGTCGCGCTCGAAGCGCACGTCCACCGCGTCGCGCGTCGAGCCGGCGATCTCGCTGACGATCACCCGCTCCTCGCCCGCCATGGCGTTGACCATGGTGCTCTTGCCCGAGTTCCGCTTGCCGATGATCGCCACGCGCATGGTGGGGGAGGCGCCCTGCAAGGCGTCGTGCGCGTCGTCGTGCGTCGGCTCGGCGGGCAGCAGGTCGTGCAGGCGCTCGTTGAAGGTGCGCCGCAGATAGTTTGATTCCGCGCTGACCATCAGCGGCTCGCCGAAGCCGAGGCCCGCGGCCTCGAGGGCGTGCGCCTCCCACGACGAGTCGTCCACCTTGTTGGCGACGACCGCGACCTCGCCGGTGCGTGTCTGGCGTGCGCCGACGTTGCCGCGCTGGATCGATCCCTCGCGCAGCAGGCGCGCGAAGTCGTGGTCCGCCGCGGTCACGCCGGCCTGGGCGTCGATCACGAACAGCGTGAGGTCCGCCGTCGCGACGGCCGCGGCGATCTGGGCCTCGATCTGCGGCGTGAGGGTCGCGAGGTCCTCGCCCACGTCGTTGAAGCGGGCGCCCTCGGCGACGTACACGCCGTAGCCCCCGGTGTCGATGACTTCCACGAGCTTGGGCGCCTCGCCGGGCCTGCCGGAGGGCAGTTCGAGCACGGCGGAGACGCGGTCGCGCGTCACGCCGGGCGTGGGGTCGACGATGGACACCTTCGCCCCCGCCAGCATGTTGAGGAGGGACGACTTGCCCACATTGGGGCGGCCCACGATGGCGAGACGGAGAAGTGGCACGGGGGGGATAGTATGCAGGCGCCCGGAGGCGGGCCGCTCCGCCGCGGGAGCGGCGCAGACGCTGGAAAAACAGGAGCCCACCGATGGCATCGAAGAACGAAGGACCCCCGCCCGACAAGCGAGAGAAAGCGCGGGAGGTCAACAAGCCGGTGGCGCCCAAGCAGCCCCACACGGGCATGGACAAGTTCAAGGACAAGCAGCGCCAGGACGAACTCCGTGGGCGCGGGCCGACCTCGCCCAAGAGCGGCGGCAGCGCCCTGCGACGCGGCGGCCAGCGCGGGCGCTGAGGCGCGGCGGCGGATCGGTCACGCCAGGCTGAAAAACATGGTGGCGCAGAGTTCGCGGCCCCAGCGGGGCCGAAGAACATTGCCACGGTCCGCGGCGCCTCGCCGCGCCACCGTGGGCAGGCGCTCTTCGGGAACTCCGCCCCGCGCGGGGCGGGACATCAGCGTCGGATGACGCACGCCTTGTGGCGCCCCGCTGGGGCGCTGGTGCATTCGGCGGCGCTTTCCACGGTCGCGCGTCGAAGCGACGCGGACCGTGGCAACGCTCTTGCGCCCCGCTGGGGCGACAGGAGTTCAATACTCTTCGTCTTCGGCCAGCGCCGCCGGATCGTCGCGAGCCAGGTCATCCGGCACAAACGCCTGCAGAGTTTCGGCATCCGGGTGGTCGTGATCCGGAGCGTGGTCACCCACGTAGTAGAAGTAGGACGCGAGCCGCGCGTTGGCCGCGGCGGCGAAGCGCACCAGCGCCGGTGGCGCCACGATCCGCGCGTTGGTTTCGGTCGTGAACACCACAAGCTGAATCTCGACACGCGCCGATTCAGCGATCACCCGGAGCCGGTCCGCAAGCGGCGTCAGCCGGGAGAGAAACTCATCGATCGATCCCTTGAGCTTGTACCCCTCACGCTCACTGGTGTGGTAGTCCCAGTAGTTCCAGGGCATCTTTACTGCGCCGGGCCTCCGACGGTGTCCGGCTTTCCATGCGTCAGTGGGAGAAAGCCCGAGTGCCGTCGAAATCTCCTCCGGTTCGCATCGAAACTTCTCAATGACGAGCACGAGGTAGTGCGTGGTGACAAGATAGCCCATTATCAGGCTCCTGCCGGCGCCGAGATCAACTGCGCCGCCGTCAGCGTGCGGTACGTCGGGCAGCGGCCGATCAGTTCGTCGTGCCGGCCGACATCCAGCACGCGCCCTTCGTCCAGCGCCACGATGCGGTCCGCGTTGATCACGGTGCTGAGGCGGTGGGCGATGATCAGCGTCGTGCGCCCGCGCGAGAAATCCGCGATGGCGTCCGCGATCTGCGCCTCGCTCTCCGCGTCGATCATGCTGGTGGCTTCGTCGAGAATGAGGATCGCCGGGTCGCGCAGGAACGCCCGCGCGATGGCGATGCGCTGGCGCTGCCCGCCCGAGAGCGTCACCCCCTGGTCGCCCACCCGCGCGTCGTAGCCCCCCGGCTTGGCCGAGATGAACTCGTGCGCCCGCGCCAGGCGCGCGGCGTGCTCGATGCGCTCGGGCGTCGCGCCCCCGGCGCCGTAGGCGATGTTCGACCGGATCGTCCCCTGGAACAGCACGACCTCCTGCGTGACCACGCCGATCTGCCGGCGCAGCGAGCGGAGGGAGACGCCCGCGATGTCCGCCCCGTCGATCAGCACGCGCCCCGAATCGGGCGTGAGCAACCGGGGCAGCAACGAGAGCAGCGTCGTCTTGCCCGAGCCGTTGCCGCCGACGAACGCCACCGTCTCGCCGTGGGCGATGGAGAGCGAGACGGCGCGCAGCGCGGGCGAGTCCGCGTGCGGGTAGGTGAACGAGACGCGCTCGAAGTCGATGGAGCGCGCGTGGCGGGGCAGGCGCGGGCGCGGCTTGCCCGCGGGGCGGAGGGGTTCTTCGATCTCCGCGTGCACGAGGCGCGCCAGGCGCGTCGCGGCGGGGGCGGCGCCCTGCACCTCCTGCACGATGGACGACAGCGGCTTGAGCGACGCCGCCGCGACGCCGAGCCCGGCCAGCGCTGCGAGGAACGACCCCGGCGCCATGTCGTGGTTGATGATCTGGTTGGCGAAGATCAACGCCCACGCGCCCATCACGAGGATGCCCAGCGTCTCGAGCAGCGGCCCGGCCACGGCTCGTGCGGTGCGGGCGCGCAGGGTCTCGCGCAGGAACGCGCGGTTGACGCGAGAGAAGCGCCCCATCTCGAAGCGCTCGGCCGCGTGGGCCTTCACGACGCGCAGCCCCTGGAGGGATTCGGTCGTGGTGTGCATGAGGCGCGACTGGGCTTCCATGGCGCCGCGCGCCGCGCGGCGGACGCGCTTGCCCAGCTTGCGGATGATGATCCCCATGATCACCGCGACCGGCACCGCGGCGAGCGAGCGCCAGTCGATGAACACCGCGGCGACGAACGCGATGGCGCCCTTCGTCACCTGGGCCGGGCCCTTGTCGACCAGCGCCAGGAAGCCCGAGTTGAGCCGGATCGAGTCGTTGATGATCCGCGAGACGATGTCCGACACGCCCGAGACTTCCGCAGTTCCCGCGTGCGCGGTCGGGGCGTGCGACTGCGCCAGCGCGGCCTTGAGCGGCATGTGCAGCGCCCGGCGGAACGCGTCGCGACGGACGCCGGCGATGACCCGCGTGGCGAGCGTCTGGGAGAGGTACGCGTGCAGGAAGTTCGCCGTGGCGCCCACGAAGGTGAGCATCACCAGCGCCCCCACCAGCCAGAGCACGGCGTCGAACCTGCCGTCGGGCAAGGCGTCGATCCACGCGCGCGGCACATCGACGCCGATCGTGTCGCGCAGGCGGGCCGCGCCCTTGGCGGCCAGTTCGGGCAGCGTGGCGCCCCCGTCGTTGAGAATGTTCCGCAGGATCGGCGCGAGCCCCACGATGCCCGCGCCCAGGCCGAGCGCGGAGACCGCCGCGCACGCCGCTGCGCCCGCGAGCAGCGCCCGGCGCCGCCCCATCCTCGCCGCAAATCGCCAGAAATCGTGCATCCGTGGTGAGTATCCGCGAGGGGCGGGCGGGGCACAACCGCGCCCCGCGCTGCTCCCGCTCAGCGCCCGTCAAGGCGTGCGAGATCGGCCCAGAACGAAGGATAGGTCTTCGCCACGCACCCCGGGTCGCGGATCGTCACGCCCGGCCTGCGCAGCCCGATGAGCGCCAGCGCCATCGCCATGCGGTGGTCGCGGTACGTCTCGAACTCGACCGGCGCGGGTGCGCCGGGCGGCGGCGCCACGATGCGCAGCGCCGGGTCGCGCGTCGGGCCGATGATCTCGACGCGCGCGCCGATCTTCGTCAGTTCCACCCGCAGCGCCTCGAGCCGGTCCGTCTCTTTTACGCGCAGCGTGCGCAGGCCGCGCAGCGTGGTGGGGCTCGTCGCGAAACAGGCGATCGCCGCGATCGTCATCGCGGCGTCGGGCATGTCGGAGAGGTCGGTGTCCACTCCGCGCAGGGCGGCGCCGCCGGTCACGCGCGTGAACCCGGCGCGCCGCTCGACGCCCGCGCCCATGCGTTCGAGAATCTCGACCAGGCGTGCGTCCCCCTGGACGCTGTCCGTCCCGATCCCCGGGGTGGCGCACGACGCGCCGGGAACCATCGCCGCCGCCGCCCAGAAATACCCGGCGCCGCTGGCGTCCGGCTCGATGTCGATCTCGAACCCCGTTCGCATGGGCCCCGTGCGCGCGCCCAGCGGCGCGATGCGCATCTCGCGCAGCCCGGGCGCCCATTCGACCTCCGCCCCGAGGGTGCGCAGCAGGCGCAGCGTCATCTCGATGTACGAGGGGCTCGTCGGCGCCCCGTCGATCCGCACGCGCAGTCCGCGCGGCAGGAAGGGCGCGACCAGCAGCAGCGCGCTGACGAACTGCCCCGACTCCGCGCTCGCCACGATGATCTCTTCGGGCGCCCGCGCCAGCGCCTCGCGCGTGGGGGGCGAGATTCGCAGCGGCGGGTAGTTCTTCCGCTCCAGCCAGCCCACGCCCGCGCCCAGCGCCGTCAGCGAGTCCGCCAGCGCGCCGATCGGGCGCTCGCGCATGCGCGGGTCGCCGTCGATCGTCACCGGCGCGCCCGCGAGCAGCGCCGCGGCGCTCAGGAAACGTGTCGCCGTGCCCGCGTTGCCCAGGCGCAGGGCGACGGGGCGCGGGCCGGGGAATCTCCCGCCCACGCCGCGCACGCGAACCGCGCCGCCGCTCGCTCCCACGCCCGCGCCCAGCGTGACCAGCGCCTCGATCATCACGCGCGCGTCGTCCGCGTCCGTCAGCGCCCCGCGCAGCGTCGATTCGCCCCCAGCCAGCGCCGCCAGCAGGAGCGCCCGGTTGGTCAGGCTCTTCGAGCCCGGCAGCGCGAGAGTCACATCGAACGGCTCGGCGCCGGGGTCGAGCGGTGGCACAGGCAGCGGGTCCCGCATGCTGCGCAGCGGCTCGCGCAGCGCGTCCGCCGCGTCGCCCCCATCGGGCGCGCCGCCGGCGTGGCTCATTCCTCGCCGCGCCTCAGCACCGCGACCACGTCCTCGACGGGGATGACGAACAGGCGGTTGTCGCCCTCGAAATCGACGGGCACCGCGTGCTTCGGGTTGAACAACACCCGGTCGTACTGCTTGATCGGGTAGTCGTGGTCGCTCTCGACCTGGGCCGACACCGCGACGATGCGCCCCGTCAGCGTCGGGATCTCGATCTTGTCCGGCAGGTGCAGCCCGGCGCGCGTCTGCTTCTTGTCCTCGTCCTTGCGCACCAACACCCGCTTGCCGATCGGCTCGACGACTTCGAGGCCCGGCTTCTTTTCCTGCGGCTTCACGCCCGAAGTGTACCCCACGACCCCGCCCCGCGCCCGAGCGTCTCGCGCCCACGCGCCGGGCGCGCAGCCCTCCGCCTCTTCTCCTGATCTGCTGCTCTGCTCATTTGCTGATTTGCTGATTTCCCCTTTTGCTGCTTTGCTATTTCCAATGCACCGCCTCACCC
>CAYVSR010000108.1:0-8055 GCA_964453125.1 uncultured Phycisphaeraceae bacterium
GGTGCGTGCAAGCGCGCGCGGTCATGATGTCGTATCAGGGGCCGGGCGTGCCTTGGGCCCCCGTGCGCCAAGAGTGGTTTTCGCCGGCGGGGAACCCGACCTACGCCGGCGGGTGGGACGCGGTGGCGCTGAAGCGAACGCGCGACGCCACGCACCATCCGTACGAAGTGGGGGTGACGGAGCGGGGGCGGGCCGAACTCGCGCGCTGGCGACGCCAAGGCGAGCCGGTAGCAACGGGCGCGCGTTCGACCTGCGAGGCGACGCTCGAAATGCTGCTCCGCAATCCGCCCGACCTGACGACGGAGTACCCCGACCTGACTCTCTGGCATTGGCTGCGCAGCGTTGCCCACTACGGCGCCCCGCTCGTGCCAGCTCGCTACCGACCGCTGACCCCGACTATGTCTCCGGTGGATGGCGTCGCGCTGAAGGCGCATGCGCCTGACGAAGTCACTGCTTGCCGCTGGGTCGATGGGCTCGCGGCGGTGCTGCTTCGCGGTGACATTCTCGCGGACTCCGCCGGGCACGCCATTGGGGCATTGACCTTTTCGGGTGTCGCCGGCGCCGCGGTGTGGGACGCGAAGCCCGGCGACGACGAGCCTGGGCCGTACCTCGTATCCATCGTCGATGGCGGCATCATCCGAATGTCCGTGGGCTACGTGCTGAGCTGCACGCTTCGGTGCGCCGGCGTGGTCCTGAGGTGCGATCGCGCGCGACCGAATGCCCTGATCGCATGGTTGGAAACCGCGCGCGCATGGGACGCTGCCATGAAGTACGCGCACACTTCGCGCATCAGCCTGCCGGACGACGTCTACACGCGAGGCATCCGCAAGGCGTTGCCGGCGTTGGAGTGGACCTTCGGGGAAGCATTGCACTACCTCGAGGCGGGCGCGCTCGCGGTGGGCCGCGACGCCGGCATGAGCAACCACGTTTGTCGGCTGGTCAAGCGCATTCGGCAACTGCTCGGGGAGATCCAAGGCGGGCAGGAATTGGACGACCGGCCCGGGCGCGTTCCGTTCCCGAGCGACCTCCTTTGGAAGCGTCACCAGCTCGGGGAGGCATTCGACGACCTGCGTACCCTCGCGGACGTTCCGCCGTACGCGCCCGTTGCGATTCAACCGGAGGGCGATGCCCGACCGGGCGCGGGCAAGCAGTGGCGGGAGATTCAACCCGAGGCCGAGCGATACGTGAGGCAGCATGGTTGGTCCAGCTTGCGGAAGCTGGCGCTGGCGCTGAGCTGCGCGACCTCGACGGTTCGCAAGGCGACAGACCACTCTCCGTTTCTGAAGGCGAGGGAAGCGGAGCACAAGGCTGGCCAGCCCCGGGGTAGAAGCGTGGGGCTGAGCGAATCCCTGCTCCGAACGACCGCGCACCCAAAGCCGGACGCCGCGCTCGAGGCGCTGATTGCCGACTCGGAACGGGACAACGCGAGCGACCCGGGGCCATTCGCTGAGCCGACTCGACCTGTCCGTCCGCGCCAACGCCGCTAGGCGGGCGCGCTCGCGCGAGCGCGCCGCGCCAAATGCCGCATGGCGTGGTGGTTTCCAGCTGTCTGCGCGGACGATCCGCGGTGGGTATGAGACACCCATCGCATGAAAGCGCCCCCCGCCTGGTCACCATCGGGGTGATCGCTTCCGAACTCGGGCAACCGCTGCACCGAGTGGAGTACGTGCTACGGAGCAGGGCGCATATCGCGCCCGCCGCACGAGCGGGAACGGTGCGCCTGTTTGAGCGCAGCGCGGTCCGGTTGGTGCGCGACGAGCTGGCGGCGATCGACGCCCGCCAGAAGGGGGGCGCCCGTGGCTGAAGCAGGCGCATCCCGTGACGGCCCGAAGGCGCTGGCGCTGCGCCCGCGTGAGGCAGCGAAGGCGCTGGGGATCGGGCAGCGCAAACTGTGGGAGCTGACGCACCCCCGCGGGCCAATCCCGTGCGTTCGCGTCGGCGTGTGCGTCGTGTACCCCGTGCGGCTGCTTGAGGCGTGGCTGGCCGAGCAGGCGAACGAAGCGCGGGGAGGTGGGAAATGAGCGCCGGCGCCGCGCTTCCCCCGCCCGCCGGCGTACCCGAAGGGGTATGGCTGAAGCTGGCGCGACGGAACGGGTCGCGCTGGGAGATCGACGAACGCGACGCGACCGGTGCGGTGATCGGGACGGCGCACCGCGACGCCGCCGGCCGCAAGGGGTTCGCACCGGGTGGCCAACGCGGGCTGATCGTCGCGTGGCCCCTGCCGACGTACGCCGGCGCAGGTGCCGCTGCCCCCGTCTTCGTGTGCGAGGGGGCGAGCGATATCGCCGCGCTGCTTGGGTTGAACCTGGACGCGGTGGGCGTGCCGATGGCGGGGCAGTGCGGGCCCGTGCTCGCGGAGCTGCTGGCCGGAAGGCACGCGGTCATCGTGGCGGATGCCGACGACGCCGGGCGACGCGGTGCGCAGGCCATCGCGGCGGCGCTGATCCCGCGTTGCGCGAGCGTGCGGACGATTGAACCGCCCGGAGGGGCGAAGGACGCCCGCGCGGCGGTGATCGCGGGGGCGGATCGTGAGGCGTTCCTGACACTCGCCGGCGCGGCGCCGTGTGCAATGCTCGAGGCGAGCCGGGCCGAAGGTGCGCCGGTGATCGTGCGGCTGTCGGACGTCGCGCCCGAACTCGTGGTTTGGCTTTGGCCCGGTCGGATCGCGCTGGGGAAGCTCACGCTGATCGCCGGCGATCCGGGCTTGGGCAAATCGTTCCTGACGCTTGACTTGGCGGCGCGAGTGTCGCGGGGCTTAGCCTGGCCCGATGCGCCGGGCGTGCCGACGACCCCCGGAGGCGTGGTGCTTCTGAACGCGGAGGACGGCGTTGCGGACACGATCCGCCCGCGCTTGGACGCTGCGGGCGCCGACGTCTCCCGCATCTATGTGCTCCAGGCGGTCAATTCGGTGGAGCGGCACGGGAGAGAGTCGGTGCGCGCGTTCGACCTGTCGCGCGACTTGGCCGGTCTGGAGCAGGCGATTCAATCCGCAGGCGGCTGCCGGCTGGTGGTGATCGACCCGGTGACGGCGTACCTGGGCGGGGTGGACTCGCATAAGAACGCGGAGGTTCGCGGGCTACTTGCCCCGCTAGGGGACTTGGCCGCGCGGCACCGGGTGGCGATCGTCGCGGTGACGCACCTCAACAAGAGCGGGGGCAGCGCAGCGATCTACCGCGCGACGGGTTCCCTCGCGTTCTCAGCGGCCCCGCGTGCCGCCTGGCTCGTCAGCAAGGACCGGGCCGACCCCCGACGGCGGCTGTTCCTGACGATGAAGAACAACATCGCCCCGGAAGCCGGCGGGCTGGCATATCGGATCGAAGCGAAGGACGCCTGCGCGGCGGTGGCATGGGAGCTTGGCGCGGTGAACCTGAGCGCGGATGACGCGCTGGCGAGCGATGGCACGGATGGGGGCGAACGAACGGAGTGCGAAGAAGCCGCCGCGTGGCTGCGAGACTTGTTGGCGAAAGGCCCCCGTCCTGCCAGCGACGTGGTGCGGGAAGCCCGCGAAGCCGGTATCTCGATTGCCACGCTTCGCCGAGCGAAGACCGCCAGCGGCGTCCGGTCACTGAGGGCAGCGTTCGGCGGAGGCTGGGATTGGGCGCTGCCGGCGCACGACGAAGGCGAGCAGCCGCCCAAGGCGCTCACCCAAGATGCTCACACCCCGAACGGTGAGCATCTTGGGGCGCATGCCGCAGAAAACAACGGGTCATGTCCCAAGGCGCTCACTCCCGAGCGGGTGAGCGCCTTGGGTGAGCATCTTGGCGTGGGTTCGGATCGTGACGCCCCACCGGAACAACGGCGCGAGGTGAGCGCGTCCGGCGACCCCTAGCGCCGTGGCGTTGCCTCTCGACCCGGCGCCGGCCTGCCGAGACGCGGGGCCGGTGGCGGAAATCGGTTGACCCAAACACTTGCATAATCCGAAGCACGCGGGTACACTGGGGGCATGGCGACCGTGACCGCGACACTTCGGACGGCGTTGGAGCGGAGCGGCCAATCGCGCTACGCGGTGAGCAAGGCGACGGGGATACCCGAATCGACCCTCTCCCGATTCGTGGCCGGTGGGCGACCCCTCCGGGGCGAGAACATCGACAAGCTGGCCGACTACCTGGGGCTGGCGTTGACGGCGAAGGCGGGCAAGGCCCGGAAGGATCGGTGACGGATGGCGAGCGTTTCACGCGACGGGAACGGGACGAAGCGGGTGTGTTTCACGGACGACGACGGGAAGCCCCGCGCGATTCGACTGGGCAAGGCGTCCAGCAAGGCCGCGGAGGGATTCTGCGTTCGGGTGGAGGCGCTGCTGGCCGACAAGCTGCTGGCGCGGGCCCACGATGCCGAACTGTGCGCGTGGCTGCGCGACCTGCCCGAGCGGGTGTACGCGAGGCTGGCACGCGCCGGGCTGGTGGAGGCCCGGGCGCGCGTGGAAGTGGTGACGGTGGGCGCCCTGCTGGACCGTTTCGAGAAGGCCGCGGTGGTGAAGGCGGGTACGCGGACCACGTACCTGCAAGCGACGGCGATGCTGCGCGAGCACTTGGGCGAAGCGACCCCGCTGGGAGACGTGACGCCGGCGCACGCCGACGATTGGCGCAAGGCGATCGCGGGGGCCCAAGAGGGAAAGAAGGCGCTCGCGCCGGCGACGGTGGCCAAGCGGGTGCGCGTCGCCAAGGCGGTGTTTCGCAAGGCGGTGAAGTGGGGGCTGATCCCGTCCAACCCCTTCGCGGACCTGCGCGTGGGTTCAATGGCGAACCCGGATCGCGCGTTCTACGTGACCCGGGAGGCGATCGCGGCGATTCTCGCGGCGTGTCCCGATGACCAGTGGCGGGCGATCGTGGCGCTGAGCAGGTTCGCGGGGCTGCGCTGCCCGTCCGAAGTCGCGGGGCTGAAGTGGGGCGACGTGAATTGGGAGCGCGGCCGGCTGACGGTGCGAAGCCCGAAGACCGCCGGGCATGAAGGCCACGCGGTGCGCGTGGTGCCGATCGCCCCCGAGCTGCGCCCGATCCTGCAAACGCTGTTTGACCAGGCCGAGCCCGGAAGCGAAGCGATCGTGCCGCGGGTGAGCGATCCGGCGGCGAACCTCCGGACCACGTTCGGGAAGATCATCGCGCGGGCGGGCGAGAAGCCTTGGCCCCGGCTGTTCCACAACATGCGGGCATCGTGCGCGACGGACTGGGTGGAGCGCTTCCCCTCGCACGCCGTCGCGGCGTGGCTGGGGCATTCCCCGCTGATCGCGGCGCAGCACTACCTGCAAATCCGGGACGCCCATTTCGACATGGCGAGCGGGGTGGAGCCGGGCGGCGCGGAAAGCGGCGCGCAAAGCGGCGCGCCGGCGGCGCGAAAGGCGGCGCAGCATCCGACCGCGGCGGGTCGCGCCGGTTCGCGCGAATCGTCGGATGCGCCTTGTTTCGTCGGGACTTCCGGAGCCGGCGCGACGCCGTGCGAGGCTGCGGCTGCCGGGCGCGAAACCGGCGGGAAGTGGACCAATGACCCCAAGGGGATTCGAACCCCTGTTACCAGGATGAGAACCTGGTGTCCTGGACCAGGCTAGACGATGGGGCCAAGCCGCCATACGCCGTCGGGCTTGCGGCCCGGCGCCGGATGGGGGGTCGACATGGTAGACGGGTCACCCAGCGCGTCAACCGGAGGGGGCGGCTGCGGCTCAGGGGCGCTTCGCGGGGCAGCGCGCCGTGATGTGGATCGGTACGGAACGGACCCGTACCCGTGGCGCACGTGGTGAATCAGAGCCCACTCGCGTTGAAACCCTGGCGCGTCGTCGGTTCGAGTCGGAACGCCGCGGCGTGCGTCAGACCGTCACGGCAGCCGGGCGGCGAAGGCGGGCCAGGGCGTACACCGCGGCTTCTTCCTGCGTCTGGCCGACCACGGCGCCCTCGGCGGCGCCGATCGCGGTCGTCCATTCCGCGCGGTAGCAATCGAACGCGGGCATGAAGCGGAGACGGAGGCGCTTGCCTGCCTCCTCGAACTCGCGCTCGATGCGGCGCAGCCCGGGATACGCGCGGCCGGCGGGGGTGTGCTCGCATCCGGTGATGTCGAGGTCCGACCAGCCCGTGCCGTACAACTCGTCGATCGCGAAATCGAGGCCCATGGCGCGTCCTTTCCGAGGGCATGAGTCTAGCCCCCGGCTCGGGGCGATTCCAGAGTTCAGCGCCGCGCGAGGCGCCGAACCCCGGCGGCGTGGGCGGCATCAGGTACAAAGTCCCCATGGCCGACATGCCCGAATCCAGGCGCGGAACCGGCCCCGAAGGGCGCGGTTCGCCTCCCATGACGCCGCTGAGGCCGTACACCCCCTCGGGTCGTCCCGAAGACATCGCGCGGGACCACTACGAGCTCATGCGCCAGCGCCGCTCTGTGCGGTTCTTCTCGGACCGCCCCGTGTCGCGCGAGGTCATCGAGTGGGTTGTTCGCACGGCGGGCACGGCGCCCTCGGGCGCCAACAAGCAGCCCTGGCGCTTCGTGTGCATCGATGACCCGGCGATCAAGAAGGAGATCCGCGCGGGCGCCGAGGCGGAGGAGCGCGAGTTCTACTCGCGCCGGGCCAGCGAGCGGTGGCTGCGCGACCTCTGGCCCATCGGCACCGATGAATGCAAGGAGTTTCTCGAGACCGCCCCCTGGCTCATCGCGGTGTTCAAACTCGTCCAGGACGACCCCGACCCCGCCGACCCGGGCGCCGAGCCGGGCCAGACGTATTACACCGAGGAGTCCGTCGGCATCGCCTGCGGCATGCTCATCGGGGCCATCCACCTCGCGGGGCTGGCGACCCTGACGCACACGCCCAGCCCGATGGCGTTCCTGCGAACGATCCTCGGGCGTCCGACCCACGAGCGGCCGTTTCTCTTGCTCCCCGTGGGATACCCGGCGGGGGGCTGTCTCGTGCCTGACATATCCCGAAAGTCGCTGGCTCGGATCATGGTGGTGAACCGAGGTTGAGCTCGTCCGGAAGCCGGCATTGCCCGGATTCACCGTCCGGCACGTGCCCCGACGCCGTGCTATTGGCAAAGATTTTGGCCTCCGGCATTGAACGGGCCCCGACATCGGGTAGTTTCAAGGGGCTGGCTGGCGGGTTCGTCCGCCCGGGCGGGGTTTGCCCGAAGCCGGCGATTCGTGAATAGGCGTGAAGGACGTCAGCGTTGACGCCCGGAAACGCCGGGAAGACAACTGGGAGTGGAAGATGACACGTCACCTTTCGATCATCGGT
Source organism: uncultured Phycisphaeraceae bacterium (assembly GCA_964453125.1). Classification (GTDB taxonomy): domain Bacteria; phylum Planctomycetota; class Phycisphaerae; order Phycisphaerales; family UBA1924; genus CAYVSR01. Next base: position 7,208 of record CAYVSR010000108.1, read on the forward strand.
CTCGCGGTGTGCGCGGGCGCTGCCTCTGCGCAGTTCTCGATCACCAACAACACGCAGAACATCAACCCGATCAACATCGAGGAGCCCCGGATCAACGAGTACAACATCGACGACGGCGTCGGTGAGGACAGCGTCGGCCTGACCGCGGGCGGGAACATCGCGTTCCTGAACCAGTTCAACGTCGCGGCCGGCCAGAACGTGCTCACGCAGATCCGCATCGGCTTCGGCCAGATGGCCGGCAACTTCAACGCTCCGATCTTCGTCGGCGCGTGGGCGGTCACCGGCTCGGGCGCCACGGCTCGCCCCGGCGCGCTCCTCGGCGGCGGCACCTTCGCCGCGGCCGGCACCGCCAATCCCCCCCCGTACTCGACCTTCACGGCCTACAACATCGCCGACATCAACCTCGGCGCCGCCGGCACGTCGTTCTTCATCGGCTTCATCATGAACGGCAGCGTCGCGGGCGACTTCCCCGGCGCCATCGACCAGACGGCCCCCAACCTCACGAACCGCTCGTACGCCGGCTTCGGCACCGCCGCGCTCAACCAGAGCGACCTCGGCAACGTCGCCAACACTTGGGGCACGATCGAAGGCTTCGGTCTGCCTGGCAACTGGCTGATCCGTGGCGACGCGATCCCCGTCCCCACTCCCGGCGCGTTGGCGCTCATGGGCGTGGCCGGTCTGGCCGCTGGCCGTCGTCGTCGCTAATCGCGACGGTTGATTCGTGATTCGCCATTCGTAGAGCCGTGGCGAGTCTCTCGGTTGCACTTCCAGCGGCGTCGGTGGCAACACCGGCGCCGCTCTTTCTTTTGCCGATCAGGACGTTGGGGCGGCGCCCGGGGCACGCGCCT
>CAYVSR010000109.1:0-8051 GCA_964453125.1 uncultured Phycisphaeraceae bacterium
CCCAAGACCGCCGAGTGCGTGCTGGAAGACTGCCTGATTCTCATCCATGAGAAGAAGATCGCGAACCTCGCGGACTTCCTGCCGCTGCTCAACAAGATCGCCACCGCGGGCAAGCCCGTGCTGATCATCGCGGAAGAGGTCGAGAACGAGGCGCTGGCGGCGCTGGTGGTCAACCGCCTGCGCGGTGTGCTCAAGATCTGCGCCGTCAAGGCCCCCGGCTTCGGCGACCGGCGCAAGGCCATGCTCGGCGACATCGCCGCGCTGACCGGCGGCGTGTTCTTCGCGGAGGACCTCGGGCGCAGCCTCGAGAGCATCGAGCTCAAGGAACTGGGCAAGGCCAAGAAGATCATCATCACGAAGGACGAGACCACGCTTATCGAGGGCGGGGGCAAGAAGTCGGAGATCGAGGCGCGGGCGAGCCAGATCAAGTCGCAGCACGAGCGCTCGACCAGCGACTACGACCGCGAGAAGCTCATGGAGCGCCTCGCGAAGCTCACCGGCGGCGTGGCCATCATCAACGTCGGCGGCTCGACCGAGATGGAGATGAAGGAGCGCAAGGACCGCGTCGAGGACGCGCTGAACTCCACCCGTCACGCGGCGAAGGAGGGGTACGACCCCGGCGGCGGCGTGGCGCTGCTCCGCTCGCAGTCGGCCATCGACGCGGCGATGAAGAAGGCCAAGGGCGACGAGAAGATCGGCTTCGAGATCGTCCGCAAGGCCGTCGAGTCGTGCGTGTGGCAGATCGCCGAGAACGCCGGCGTGGACGGCGACCTCGTCGTCGAGAAGGTCAAGACGCTGCCGACCAACCAGGGTTTCGACGCCTCGAAGGAGGAGTACGTCGATATGGTGAAGGCGGGCATCATCGACGCCGCGCTGGTGCCGAAGACGGCGCTGCAGAACGCGGCGAGCGTCGCGGGGCTCATGCTCACGACGGACGTGCTGATCGCGGAACTGAAGGACGACAAGAAGCCGGAGGCGAGCGCGGTGGCGTGAGGACGCATCCGAGATTCCAGATCTGAAATCTCATATTTGAGATTTGATCAACCCCACGAACCCGCGGCGGAACACGACGCGGGTTTGATTGCGAATGCCCGTCTCACGCGACTATTACGAGGTTCTCAGCGTCGAGCGCACGGCCGACGGTGAGGAGATCAAGCGCGCGTACCGGCGCATGGCGATGAAGTTCCACCCGGACCGCAACCCGGGCGACAAGGAAGCCGAGACGAAGTTCAAGGAGGCCGCCGAGGCGTACGAGGTGCTCTCGGACGACGAGCGGCGGAAGCGCTACGACCAGTTCGGGCACGAGGGCGTGCGCGGGCAGGGGGGGTACGCCCCGCACGATTTCTCGAGGATGCAGGCCGAGGACATCTTCTCGATGTTCCAGGACATCTTCGGGGGCGCCGCGGGAGGCATGGGAGGCGTGGGGCGCGGCGCGCCGGGCCGCGGGGCCAACCGTCGCGGCGTGGCGCGCGGGTACGACCTTGAGACCGAAGTGATCCTCGACCTGAAGGACGTCGTCAACGGCTGCGACCGCGAGGTGGAGTTCACGCGTCTCGACGTGTGCGAGAAGTGCTCGGGCGCGGGCGCCAAGCCGGGCAGCAAGCCCGCCAAGTGCGAGACGTGCGCGGGTCACGGGCGCGTGGTGCAGACGGGGCTGGGCGGCATGTTCCGGATGGAGACGACGTGCCCGCACTGCAACGGGCGCGGGCAGATCGTGAAGGACAAATGCGACGGCTGCGCCGGAAAGGGACGCAAGCCGCACAAGCGGAAGCTGGTCGTCAAGATCCCCGCGGGCATCCACGACCAGCAGGCCGTGCGGATCGCGGGCGAGGGCGAGCCGCCGGGGCCGGAGGTTTCTCCGGACGGCAGCGGGGTGCGCGGCGACCTGCACGTGGTGGCTCGGGTGCGCTCGATGGAGGGCTTCGAGCGCGATGGCGACAACCTGGTTACGGCGCTGCCCATCGCGTACACGCAGGCGGCGCTGGGGGCGCACGTGGAGGCGCCCTCGATCGATGGGCCCGCGTCGCTGCAGGTGCCCAAGGGCACGCAGCACGGGGCGATCCTGCGGATCGCGGGGGGCGGGCTGCCGAACCTGCGCAGCGGCAAGCGCGGCGACCTGATCGCCGTGGTGCAGATCGTGGTGCCCAAGCGTCTCAACGCCCGGCAGGAGGAGCTGCTGCGACAGCTGGCCGAGGCCGAGGGGCATGGCGCGGGCGCCGCGCAGAGCGCCCCCGGTGCGGGCGCGAAGGCCGGCGAGAGCGCGCCGCAGGGCAAGGTGTGGAAGAAGATCAAGGACGCGATCGGCGGCTGATCGCTCCTGAGGAACCATGAGAATCCCCGTGACAGGCTGGCGGAAAGACAAGTCGAAGGACGGCGCCCCGGAAGCCCGCGACGACGCGCAGGCGCAGGGGGACGCGGAGCGCGCGCCCGAAGGGTTCGCCTCGTCCGAGGGCGACGGCGCGCCCGGCGAGAACGACGCGCTCGAGACGCTTCGCGCCGAGCGCGACTCGCTCGAAGAGAAGTACAAGCGCACCCTGGCCGATTACCACAACTCGCAGCGGCGCGCGACGCAGAACGAGCGCGACGCGCGCCAGCGCGGGGTGGAGGCGGTTGTCGAGAGCGTGATCACGGCGCTCGACCACTTCGAGAAGGCGCTGGCGCAGGACGCCTCGACCATGAGCGCCGAGCAGCTCGTTGGGGGTGTGCGCCTGATCCAGGGGGAACTGATCAAGGCCGTGCAGCGCCACGGCGGCGGGCTGATCGAGCCTAAGCCCAACGACGAGTTCGACCCGATGCGCCACCAGGCCGTGGCGCGGAGCGCGGCGGAGGGCGTGGAGCCCGGGCGGATCGTGCGCGTGCTCCAGACCGGCTACACGCTCGGCGAGCGGACGATCCGGCCGGCGATGGTCGTGGTCGCGCCGGGCGAGGGGGAGGGCTGACGCGTGCCGACGTACGAGTACCGCTGCGCCAAGTGCGGGCACGAGTTCGAGCAGTTCCAGTCCATGAAGGACGCGCCGCTCAAGAAGTGCCCCAAGTGCGCGAAGGCGTCGCTCGAGCGGCTCATCGGCCTCGGCGGCGCCGTGATCTTCAAGGGCTCGGGCTTTTACGAGACGGACTACCGGTCGGACTCGTACAAGAAAGCGGCCGACGCGGACAAGAAGTCGGGCGAGCACGTGCACACCGGCTCGTGCGCCTGCGGCAAGAAGCCGGCGGGCGACTGCGCGGGCTCGTCGGGCGAGGCGTCGGCCCCGCCGAAGGCCGAGCCGAAGCCGGAGCCCAAGGCGGGGCGGTCCGCGGCCAAGAAGTCGAAGAAGGCAGCGAAGTAGCGCCGTCGGTTCGCTACGATTGGCCGGCTTTCGGCCCGCTCGATCGAGGCTGCGCCTCGGTGGGACCGACCAACGCGAGGGCGGAGACCGCATGGCCACGACCATCCAGCACGCCACGACCGAGTTCGAGAAGAAGGACCGGTGCGCCGACCTCGAGCACCGCCCGCGCGTGCTGCTGGGCAAGATGGGGCTCGACGGGCACGACCGCGGCGTGAAGGTCATCGCCCGGGCGCTGCGCGACTCGGGGGCGCACGTGATCTATTCCGGCCTGTGGCAGACGCCGCTGAGCCTCGCGATCTCGGCGCGTGATGAGGACTGCGACGTCATCGCAGCGTCAATGATGAGCAACTCGCACCTGGTGCTGGGGCCGAGGCTGGTCGAGAGCCTGCGCGAGGTGGGCAGGCCGGATATCCCGGTGCACATGGGGGGGATCCTGCCGCAGGAGGACCTGGCGACGCTGAAGGAACTGGGCGTTGCGCGGTGCTTCACGACGGGGACGGGGCTGCTGGACATCGTGGAGGCGGTGCGCTCGGCGGTGCGCGGCTGGGGGCAGGTGGCCGGGGCGGGGCACCCGACGGCGCAGCTGGCGCGGGACATCTCGCTGTGCCACGCGGGGCGGTCGCTGCGCGCCGGGGCGGCGAAGCGCCGGCCGCGGAGGGTGATCGGGGTGACGGGCTCGCCCGGCGCTGGCAAGAGCACGCTGATTGCTCAGCTGGTGTCGGAACACTGTCGACGCGCGAAGGAGGACGCGGCGCTGGGGCGCGTGGGCGTGGTGGCCTTTGATCCGATGTCGCCGATCACGGGCGGGGCGCTGCTGGGCGACCGGCTGCGCGTGGACTTCAACACGCTGGGCGAGTCGGTGTTCTACCGGTCGCTGGCGATCAGCGGTGAGGACTACCACTCGCTCGATGAGATCGTCTCGCTGATCGGCGGGGCGGCGGGGCCGGGGGGCGCTCCGGCGATCGACACGTTGTTTGTCGAGACGGTGGGCGCGGGGCAGAACGAGACGAAGATCCGTCAGCACGTGGACAAGACGGCGCTGGCGCTGGTGCCGGGGATGGGCGACGCGGTGCAGATGGACAAGGCGGGGATCCTGGAGATCGCCGACGTGTTCGTGTGCAACAAGGCGGACCACCCGGGGCAGAACGAGCTGATGCGCGACCTGCGCGAGATCGCCGGTCGTCGGCCGGTGATCGAAACCGTGGCGACGCGTGCGCAGGGGATCGCGGAGCTGTACGCGGCGTTGCTGGGCTGAGAACGTGGGTTTGTCGGCGGCGAGGAGGGGATCGGGGCCCCTCAAAATATGTTACTTTTTCAGCACAACTAAGGGCTTGATTTCCGGAAGATGTTCGGTATGCTAATCGCCCTATCGGACGCGCCTCCGGCGGTGTTCGCCGGTGTGTTCGGGCGGGTGCGCACGCGCGGCCGAGTGCAGGACGCACCCTCTTTCAAGGTGGACCACATGAAGCGTTTTCAGGTGCTGCTGGGCGTCGTTGCGTCGTGCGCGATCGGGTTCTCTGCTTCGGCGCAGGACGCGAAGCCCGCGCCCAAGGATCAGCCCAAGCCCGCGCCGAAGGAGCAGCCCAAGCCCGCCGCGCCGGCAAAGGCCGATGCTCCCAAGCCCGCGGCGAAGCCCGCCGAGCCCGCCGCCGGCGCGGACATGATGCCGACGCCCGAGCAGATGGCGCTGATGTCGCCCGGCGCGGGCCACGCGCGCCTCAAGGCTCTGGAGGGCAAGTGGACGTTTGTCGGCAAGTTCTGGATGGCCGAGGGCGCCCCGCCGAGCGACATGAACGGCACGATGGACTACGCCTGGGTGCTCGACGGCCGCTTCCTGAAGGAGACGGTGCGCGCGGACTTTGGCGGCATGCCCTTCGAGGGCTGGGGCATGATGGGCTACGACAACATGTCCAAGCAGTACCAGTCGACCTGGTGCGACAACATGTCGACGGGCATGCTGGTCTTCACGGGCACGTACGACGAAGCCACCAAGTCGATCACTTCTCGCGGGGAAGGCTCCGACCCGATGAGCGGCGGGATGGCCAAGGTGCGCTCGGTCATGTCGCTGTCGGACCCGAACTCGATCAAGTACGAGCACTTCGAGGCCAAGGGCGGCGCGAAGGAGTTCAAGACCATGGAGATCATTTACTCCAGGGCCAAGTGACCGCGCGCTCCATCCGACACGCGCACCGGCGCCAACCCGAAAGGACACCACGATGAACCGACTCTTGAAGATCGCCGCGGCGGCGGCGCTCGCCGCGCTTGCGATGCCCGCCCTGGCGCAGGACAAGGCGCCGGCGAAAGACGCCCCGAAGCCCGCGGCGCAGGCGCCGGCGGCGAAGCCCGCCGCCAAGCCCGCCGCGCCGGCCGCGAAGCCGGCGGACAAGCCGGCTGCGGCGGCGCCGGGCGGGATGGAGATGCCGCCCGAAGCGCTCGCCGCCATGACCCCCGGCGAGATGCACGCGAAGCTGAAGCCCATGGAAGGGAAATGGACCTTCCAGATCAAGATGTGGATGGCGCCCGACGCGCCGCCGATGGACGCCACGGGCACGGCGTCGTTCAAGATGATCTTCGGCGGGCGATACATGCAGGCCGACATCGAGAGCCCCAACGGGCCCATGGGCCCTTTCGCGGGCATGGGCGTCATGGGCTACGACAACGTGAAGAAGCAGTACCACTCGACGTGGTACGACAGCAGCGGCACGGCGCCCATGGTGATGACCGGCCAGTTGGACGCGGCGGGCAAAGTCCTCGCCTGGAAGGGTGAAAACTACGACATCTTCGAGGGCCGCATGGTGAAGGCCCGGTCCGAAATGACCATGCCCGACGCGAATACGATCAAGGAGACCATGTACGCCCTGGACGCCGCCGGCAAGGAATTCAAGGTCATGGAGCTGCATTACACGCGCGCCAAGTAAGGCCTCGCGACAAGAGCATTCAGGCAGGCCCCGCGTGCGCCGTGTTGGCGCGCGGCTGGGTTCGCAGCACGAAGGAGCCTCGAACATGAAGAAACTGACCTCTCTCCTGGCCGCCGGCGCGATCGCCGCGTGCGCCGCCGCCGCGTTCGCCCAGGACAAGCCCGCGGCCAAGCCCGCCGCGACGCCCGCCCCGGCCGCGAAGCCCGCGACCGCCCCCGCCGCCAAGACGGGCGACAAGCCCGCCGCGCCGATGGGCATGACCGAAGAGCAGATGCAGAAGATGATGGCCGCGGGCACGCCGGGCGAGTTCCACAAGAAGCTCGAGGCCTTCAACGGCAAGTGGAACTACACGATGAAGATGTGGCCCGCGCCGGACCAGACTCCCGAGGAGTCCGCCGGTACGGCCGAGTTCAAGCCCATGATGGACGGCCGCTTCGTGCAGCAGACCATCACCGGCACGATGGACATGGGCGGCGGCCCGATGCCGTTCCACGGCTTCGGCCTCACCGGCTACGACAACGTGACCAAGAAGTACTGGAACACGTGGGTCGACAGCATGGGCACGGGCGCGATGATGTCCACCGGCACGGTCGACGCCTCGGGCAAGACCTTCTCGTACAACGGCACGTACGAGTGCCCGGTGTTCGGCCAGTGCTCGGCCGTGTACACGCTCAAGTGGGTCGACGCCAACTCGTTCAAGATGGAGTTCAACTCCACCTCGAAGAGCGGCCCCCCGAGCAAGATGGAGCTGACCTACACCCGCGCCAAGTAAGCGCTCGTTCTCGACCAGATCGTCACGCGACGCCGGCGCCCGAGGCCGGCGTCGCTGCTTTTTTCGTCGCGCGCGCCGGTCGCCGTCACCTGCGCGGTCCGGGCGGCATCCGATCGGCATGCCCCACGAACCCGCCGGAGCCACCGTCCGCCCAGGCGCACACGCCGAGGGCGCTCACTCGCTCCGCTGCATGGAGATCTGGGGCGGCAATCGGGCGATCGACAACGCCGTCGCTGTGCCGGGGCTCGACGCCTGGGTCTTTGCGCGCCCGCATCAGGGGCATGGCGCCGGCGGCGACGTTCACTATGTGAGCATGTGCAGCGCCGGGAAGATCGCCCGCGTTGCGTTGGCCGACGTGTCTGGCCACGGCGCCGAGGCGGAGGGCGCGTCCCGGTCGCTCCGCGACCTGATGCGCCGCCACATCAACACGCCCGACGGCGCCCGCCTCATGCGGTCGCTCAACGAGGGGTTCGACACGCTCGGCGCCACGGGCCGGTTCGCCACCGCCGTGTTCGCGACGTACTTCGCTCCGTCGGACCACCTGATCGTCTGCAACGCGGGCCACCCGCGCCCGCTCTGGTACAGCGCGGCGCGGAACGAGTGGACGGCGCTGGACGGGTCCATCCCCGACTGCGCCGCGCGCGATGCGCTGCCCCGCAACCTGCCGCTGGGCGTGATCGCGCCGACGGCGTACGAGCAGTTCGCCGTGGCGCTGGGACCGGGCGACCTGGCGCTGCTGTACACCGACTGCTTGACCGAGACGCGCGACACGAGCGGCAGGATGCTGGGCGAGACGGGGCTGCTGGACGCCGCACGCCGCATCGGGCCGCGCGAGCCGGGCGACTTCGTGCGCCGGCTGGTCGACGAGGTCGTCGGCGCACAGGGCGAGCGGGCGGACGACGACCTCACGGTCATCCTGCTGCACCACAACGCGGGCGAGCCGGGGCGGATGGGCGTGCGAGAACGCGCGCGGTCGCTGGCGCGCCAGATCGGACTGGTCAAGGTGTGAGGGGGCCCCGCGCGCGATACGCTTGG
>CAYVSR010000110.1:0-7994 GCA_964453125.1 uncultured Phycisphaeraceae bacterium
CCTCGACCCCGACTACCCCGCCGAGTGCGTCGCCGAGTTCGCGCGCCAGGCGCTCGAGTGCTCCGTCCCGCCCGACAAGCTCCGCGGACGCGAGCCCCACGAGATGGACCGCGCCATCCGCTTCGTCGCCAAGGAGGAAGCCCGCCACATGATCGCCGTCACCCTCGGCGAGTACATGCCCGAGGGCGGCGACGAGGCCGACTTCGACCTTAAGGGGCTCTCCTCGTGGGCGGAGAAGCACTTCTCCCTCGACCTCAAGGCCGCCGACGCCCGCGCCATGCCCCGCAAGCAGGTCGAGGAGGCGCTGGTCGAGGCCGCCGTCGCGCGCATCGACGCCGCCGATCTCTCCGGCATCCAGCGCTACACCGAGCCCGACTTCGGCGCCGGCGAACTGTGCCGCTGGGCCCGGAACATGTTCGGCGTCGAGATCTCGCCCGACGAGATCAGCGGCGCTCCCGAGAAGCGCGCCGGCGCGGCCGACCTCATCCTCGAGCGCACCCTCGCCGCCTACCGAGAGCGCGAGATCGAGCACCCCGTCGATTTCGTGATGGACATGACCACCGGCATGATGGCGTACTCGCCCGACTCCGCCATGCAGAACCTCATCAGCTGGGCCAACTCCCGCTTCGATCTCGGGTGGACGCCCGAGTCCGTCATGACCCGCATGCCCCCCGAGATCCGCGAGGACCTCGTCGCCGCCTCGCGCAAGGCCTTCGAGAGCGGCAAGCGCGACGCCATGCTCGCCGAGGCCCGCGCCTGCGCCACCGACGAGGCCCTCGAGAAGTTCTTCACCGAGCGCCTCCGCGCCCCGCTCCCGGCCTCGCTCCGCAACCTCCGCGAGCCGGAGGAGCGCGACGCCCTCATCGGCGCACGCGTCGACGCCGTGCTCCGCGGCGAGATGCTCCGCTTCGAGCAGTTCGTGCTCCTCGAGGTGCTCGACCCGCTCTGGAAGGACCACCTCTACGCGATGGACCAGCTCCGCGACTCCATCAACTACCGCGCCTTCTCCCAGCAGGACCCGCGCATCGAGTACAAGCGCGAGGGCTCCAAGATCTTCAAGGAGATGCAGAAGACCCTCCGCGAGCGCGCCGTCGAGTACCTCTTCCGCCTCAAACTCACGCCGCAGGTCGGCCCGCCCCCGGCGCCCGCGCCCGCCCCGCGAACCGCCCTCGAGGGCGACCGCATCCCCAGGCCCGCGCCGGCGCCCGCGCGCACGGGCCCCGTCGCGTTCGGCGCCGGCACCATCAGCGGCCCCGGCATCGACACCCTCGCCCGTCGCCCCGCCGATCGTCCCGACGACTCCCCCGGCGGCGCGCCACGCGCCTAGCGCTCCCGCCCCCCCCCCGATTCGCCCGGAATTCCACGCCGATTCTCTCGACCTCGCGCCCCGCGCGAGGTATTCTGCGCAGTGTCGCGCCGCCTCGGCCCGACCGGTTATCCGTCTTCCGGGGCCGAGAGGAGAGACCCGCATGCGTCACGCCGTGATCGCCCTGCTCGCTTCCGTCTCCGTCGCGCCCCTCGCCCTCGCGCAGGCGACCTCCAAAACCCTCTTCGTCACCAACAACGTCGGCTCGCCCGGCTCCGTCTCCTCCTTCCGCGTCGCCTCCGACGGCGCCCTCACGCTCATCGGCGCCTTCCCCATCGCCGGCGTCAATCCCCAGTACTGCGCCCTCACCCCCGACGGCCGCAACCTCCTCGTCGCCAACGGCACCGCCAGCACGACCACCGAGGAAATGTTCGTCCTCACCGTCAACGCCGACGGCACGCTCTCCGCGACCACGCCGCCAACCCTCGTGGGCGACAGCCCCCTGGGCATCACGATGTCCACCAGCGGATTCGCGCTCGTGCCCGCCTCCGGTTCGGGCGTGATGGTCTCGTACGACATCGTCGCCGACGCCGCAGTGCAGGTCGGCAGCGCCTTCTCGAACGATTTCCCCACCAAGGTCGCCGCCTCGCCCAACTCGCGCTTCGCCGTCGTCGCCGGCTCCGACTCGCCCGACGACGTCGTGGCGTTCACCCTCTCGCCCACCGGCGCCCTCAACCGCGTCAACGCCCTCGACGTCCCCGGCAACAGCGCCTTCGGCGCCGTCTTCCACCCCAGCAATCTCTGGGCGTACGTCACCAACGGCCTGCTCAACCAGGTCCAGCGCTACAGCGTCGACCAGACCACCGGCGCCATCGCGTTCGTCGATCAGAACTCCAACGGCGGCAACTCCGCCGTCGAGATCGCCATCCACCCCCTCGGCACATACCTCTACGTCTGCAACGTCGTCTCCGACACGCTCACCACCCTCGCGCTCAACCCCGACGGCTCCATCGGCGCTGTCATCGACTCCGAGCCCATCGGCTCGGACATCCGCGACGTCGAGACCGACGGCAAGTTCGTCTACGTCACCGACGAGTCGTCCATCTCGAGCAGCCCCGTCGGCGTCATCGTCTTCCGCATCAACACCGACGGCACGCTCACCCAGGCCCACCCCGCCGCGCTCTCCGGCGGCACGCGCCCGCAGATCCTCGCCCTCTGGCGCCCGCCCTGCGGCGACGTCAACTTCGACTTCACCGTCACCTTCGCCGACCTCAACACCGTCCTCTCCCAGTTCGGGCAGACGGGCTTCGGCCTCGCCGGCGACGCCAATCGCGACGGCGCCGTGAACTTCGCCGACCTGAACCTCGTCCTCTCGAACTTCGGCCTCCCCTGCGACTGAACGCCGCGACCCCCGCCCTCAACACGGAACACCCCATGCCCATCGCCCGCCGCGCACTCCCGCTCGTCGCTTCGTTCGTCCTCGTTCCAGCGGCGCTCGCCGGCGTGAACGCCACCGCCATCCCCCTCGCCGGCCTGCGCATCCAGCACAACCTCAACCAGTCCGCGTCCTCCGCGCCCGACACCGTCGGCCCCGCGTACATCTACAACACCACGATCGACGGCATGGCCCACGGCTCGGGCGGCGTGCTCGGCCTCCTCTTCCCAAGCCCGACGCCTATCGCGCAGATCCTCGAGCAGCTCACCGGCGCTCCCGTTGACCTCAGCGGCGCCGTCTACAACGCCACCGGCGCGCTCCCCGCCTCCTCCGCGCCCACCACGCTCGCCGGCTCCACCGTCGTCAGCGGCATCACCGTCACCTACTCCTTCACGCTCACCACGTCCATCAACGCCTCCGGTGTCGCCTCCTTCTCCATCACCGGCGTCGTGCTCAACCCCTCCTTCCTCGTCGGCGCCCTCGTGTTCGACAGCGGCGCCGCGAACATCGCCCGCGTGTGCCCCGGCGACACCAACGGCGACAACGCCATCAACTTCGCCGACCTCAACCAGGTCCTGTCCGAATTCGGCCTCGTCGGCGCCCCCGGCGACTTCGCCGGCGACGTCAACGCCGACGGCGCCGTCTCCTTCGCCGACCTCAACATCGTCCTCTCACAGTTCGGCGCTGGCTGCTGAACGGCACGTCTCCCTTCGCGCTGGTGTTGGAGAAAAGCAACCACTAACCCCGCCCCCGGCGGGGTTTTTTCGCATGTGAACCTCGCCCCAGGCCTCGCACACCACGGAACCCCGCCGCGCCCCGTCCGTATCGACTCTCGGAGCCGTCGGACACGCCGCGTGGCGCGTCCGGCGCAGGGAGAAAGCAAGGCGCAGCCCGCCTCTCGCGCCCCGCAGCACAGGGACGGGGACGGGCCGCGTGGAGAACCGCCATGCGCGACTCCGTGTCTCGTGTTCGTTCCGCTGTCGTTGCGCGCCCGCACGCGTCCAGAGTGAAGCACGCCCTGACGGGCGCGGCGCTCGCGGGTCTCTCGTGCGCATCGGCAGCCCACGCCGCCGTCTCCGCGTTCGAGTTCGGCGCCGAAGGGTGGGCCGCCTCGTTCGGTTCCGTTGTCTGGCAGCCCGGCGCGGGCAACCCCGGCGCGTTCATCCGCCTCGAAGCGCCCGGCTCCGGCCCCTCCGCCGTCGCCTCCGCCGCGTCCAGTTTCCTGGGCGATCAGTCGCACATGCTCGGCGGCGCGTTCCGCTTCGACGCCGTCGTGCTCGACGGGCCGCTCTCGCTCGACCCCACGCCCGGCACGCCGTGGTCCGTCTCCGTCACCATCGCCAACGACTCGATGAAGTCCGGCGTCGTGACCCGCGTCTTCACCGACGGCGTGCGCCTGGGCGACACATGGGCCACGCTCTCCGCCGCGCTCGTCGGCGCCGAGTGGGGGGTGACAGACAAGACCCTCGCGTTCATCCTCGCCGGCGTCACCAACATCACCATCGAGGTCCTGCCCAACGAGATCCCCGCGCCATTCGCCTTCGGGCTCGACAACGTGGGCATCGTGCCCACGCCCGGCGCCGCGGCGCTCTTCGCGCTCGCGGGCCTCGCGCTCATCGCGCGCCGACGCCGCTGAGATTCGCCGACAGATCGACGCGGGCGCATCCCCATCGCCCGCGCGCCGCCCGGCTCCCCAGACGGGGCCGGGCGGCCTTGCGCGCCTACCATCCCGGCCCCGTGACGACCACGCCGACCAGCCGATCGACGCGATCATCACACCGTCCGGCCGCGCCGCTGCTTGCCGCATGCGCCGCCGCATCCCTCGCGCGGGCCGCCCTCGAGCAGCCCATCGCGAGCCCGCTCGTGCCGGACCTCGACGCCCGCGCCAATCTGCGCGATGCGCCGCCCCCGCTCGCCCCAACGCCGATCGGCTACACGCCGACGGACGAACCACCCGCGCTCTCGCTCACAGGGCGCGCGCCTCCGGTCGGCTTCGAGCGGGGCGCCCTCGATTCACCCGCCGCGCTGCGCCGCCGCCTCAGCGCCGATCTCGCCCTCGACGATTCGCTGCGCATCCAGCTGGACGGCGTCGGCCTCGACCCATCCCGCCCGGACGCGCTGGGGTCCGGCCACCTCGCGCTGCGCGACGGCGCCGCCGGCGGACCCCGTCGCCTCAGCCTCGTCGACCTCGCCCTCGCGTGGGACGCGCCCCGTTCCGACCCCGATTCCCCGCTCACCCTCTCGCTCCTGGGCGGCGTGAGCGCCATGCACCACGCCGTGCACGACCCCTCGCCCCGCGACGACGCCGACACCTCCTACGGCTTCAACCCGCGTTCCGACTCCGGCCTCGCCGCCGCGCCGCTCGCCGGCGTGCGCCTCCGGTGGGATCTCCCCGGCGGCGTCTACCTCCGCACCGGAACCGCGTGGCGCGTCACCACCGACCCCGAGCCGGCGCAGCTGAATCTCACGGCGGACCTCGGCTACGAGGTCTCGCGGCGCGTCGACCTCAGCGTCGGCTACGAGCGAACCAGGGCCTCGTTCAGCGCGAACGCGTTCGACGCCGGCGTGCGCCAGGACTTCGTCTTCGCGCGCGTCTCGCTCCGCTTCTGATCGCGCCGCGCGCCCGCGCTCACTTCGCGTCGAGCAGTTCCACGTCGAAGACCAGCGTCGCCTTCGCGGGGATCGGCCCCGAGCCCTGCGCGCCGTAGCCCAGCGTGTACGGGATCACCAGCTTGCGCTTGCCCCCGACGCGCATCGAGCCGACGCCTTCCGTCCAACCGGCGATGACCTGGTTGAGCGCGAACGTGGCGGGCTCGCCGCGATCGACGGACGAATCAAACTTCTTGCCGCTCTCGAGCCAGCCGGTGTAGTGCACGGTGACGCGCGAGCGCGGGCCGTCGGGCTTCTTGCCCTCGCCAACCTTGAGATCGAAGTAGCGCAGGCCGGTGGTGGTGACGGTCGCGTCGCCCGTCGTCGGGTCGCCGGGCAGTGGCATGGGGTCGGGCACGGGGTCTCTCCTGGGTGAAAGGGCGGGAACGGTACCGCGCAGCCGGGTCGGCGACCGGCGCCGAAAAGCAACAACCCCCCGGCCCGAAGGCCGAGGGGTTGTGTTGGCTTTGGATCAGAACGCTTCAGACAGATGAGTGATTAGCGACGACGACGAGCGCCAGCGAGGCCGGCGAGGCCGAGCAGGGCGGCAGCGCCGGGGGCCGGGATGGCCACGCCGTCGATGATGAACGGCAGGTCCTGGACGAGGTCAGCGCCGGTGGCGGGGTTCGCCGTGTCGGTCATGTCCTGCCAAAGGGTGCCGGTCCACTGACGACCGTTGTCGCCCGGGCGGTTGCCCTGACCGGGGATCGTGACCGACGGGGCGAACGCCGCGGTGCCCGCGGAGACGGTCGCCTGCCAGTCGATCCAGTAGGTGCCGGCCGCGAGGTTCAGCCCGCCGACGTTGAGGTCGAGGAAGCGGATCAGGCGCGTCGTGCCGGGAGCCGTGCCGGGCGGGGGGGTGGTCGTGTTGAACACGCGATACATGTCGGTGTTGCCCGTGGCGGTCATGCGGTTGGTGGTGGTATCACCGAAGATGACCGAGGCGCCGACGTCGCCGGGACGCCCGTTCCAGATCTGCAGGCGGGCGCCGTTGAACGGATTCGCACCAACCGCCGAGCCGGTCTGGTACGCGAACACACGGACGCTGTTGACGGTCCACCCGCCGGCGGCGACGGTGAAGTCGTCCGCGAGGCGGAAATTGGACGCGCCGGCGCTGACGACCGAGAAGCCGGCCACCGTGTTCGACACGCCCGGCTCAGCCGTGCGAGCCGCGACTTCCGACCACTGGAAGCCGACGGGAGCGGCGACGACGCTGCTCGTGGTGGCGCCGGTGGCCAGAGGGCCGTTGTTGAACAGCGTCACCGCGGACGCCGACGCCGCAGCCGCGAGACCCGCGACGGTGGCCAGAGCGAGATTCTTCATGACGTATCCTCCCTTAGGTACCTAACAAGGAGCGGGAGAACCAATCCCCGCTCCGGGGTTCCGATGCAACATCGCTCGACACGCGCGATCACACACGCGCACGAAAGACTTCAATGGTGTCTGGCGACGGTTTCTTCCAATCCTCTTGCGGCACGCAGGGGCGAGACCCGCTGCGATTCGCGACGTTCTTGCTTCCCAACCTCGGTCGGCGCCGGTGCGCGGACCTCCGAATCCATCGAAATCTACCACCGGCACTACCGGGGTGCAATAGTTTTGCCGCCCTTCCGCGCCCTATTTTCGGGGCCCCGAGGGGGAGACCCCCCCCCGATCGTCCGTTAGGGCTCCAGAACCTCACCCTCCGTCAGCGGGACCATATCCGTCGAGTTGGGGTCGAAATCATCGCCCATGTGGATCAGCCGGATCTTCGCCCGGATCCGCGCCGGAAGGGCGTTCAGGTCCTCGATCGGCGTGTGGGCGGGAGGGTAGTTCGTCTCGTGCACGATCAGGTCCGCCTCGTCCAGCCAGTCCACGTGCGCCCGCTCGAAGCGCGTGTCGCCGCTCCAGCCCAGCGTCTTGCGCCCCTCGGTCAGCAGCAGCCCGATCGTCGGCAGGTGGTGCGTCGTGAAGCGGCAGCGCACCGTCAGCCCGGCGATCTCGTGCTCCTTGCCCGGCTCCACGATCCGCAGGTCGTAGTAATCGTCCAGGCGCACCGCGCGCTCCATCCCGATCAGCAGGTCCATTGCAGGCGCCAGCCGGTCCCACAGCCGCGCCGCGACCTCGCGCGTCGTGTGCAGCCGCGGCGGCGTGCGACGCAGCCCCTGCATGCGCTGCATGTATCCCCAGAACCCCAGGCTCTCCACGCCGTTGCAGTGGTCCCCGTGCAGGTGCGTGAGGATGATGTCGTCGATCGCGCCCGGATCGATCGCCCAGCCGGATTTCGCGCCCGCCTCGTGCAGAACCCGGTGGATGGGATCGGGGCAGTCGATCAGCGCCCGCTTGCCCGATTTCGACTCGACCAGTGCGCTCGAGCCGAAGTGGCGCTTCGTGAACGCGTCGCCGACGCCGAGGATGAGCGCACGCATGGGAGGCGCCTCGAAGCGCGCGGGGGGAGCGGCGGGTGAGTCCGCCGGCCGAGCGCCGACTTGCACTGTACAACCCGCGGTGGTTCAATGCGAGACGCACCGCGTAGGCCGGGCGTCCTGAGCGTGGAGGGCCGGACCTTTATGAGCTTTCCCCGCTCCCGCCGGGCCTTCACCGCCGCCGCAGCCATCGGTGCGCTCG
>CAYVSR010000111.1:0-7955 GCA_964453125.1 uncultured Phycisphaeraceae bacterium
GAGGACCTGAACGGGGACAACGCGACCGACGAGAACGACATCTGGGTGTTGTTCCAGGTCATCGAGGAATACACCTCGGCGCCGTGAACGGCGGCCTGAGCCCCCCCGGGCGCGCGTTCGCAGGGTCCACGACGGGATGCCCGCTCGCGTGATGGCCAGTTCCACGGCGCACATCGCCTCCCCGGCCCGTGTGGCCCGCGACGTACACTGGCCCCGTGCCCCCGCTCCTCGAGGCATCCCATCTCGTCAAACGCTTCGGGCAGCGCACCGTCGTTGCGGACGTCTCCATCCACGTCGACAAGGCCGAGATCGTCGGCCTCCTCGGGCGCAACGGCGCCGGGAAGACCACCTCCTTCCGCATGGTCATCGGCATGCTCGATGCCGACGCCGGGCGCGTCGTCTTCGACGGGCGCGACGTCTCCGGCCTCCCCATGTACATGCGCGCCCGCCTGGGCATGGGCTACCTCTCGCAGGAGCCCTCCGTCTTCTCGCGCCTCACCGTCGAGCAGAACATCCTCGCCATCCTCGAGATCACCACCCTCTCGAAGGCCGACCGGCGCCGGCGCTGCGACGAACTCCTCAACCAGTTCCACCTCACGCACAAGGCCCACCACCAGGCCCGCACCTGCTCCGGCGGCGAGCGCCGGAAACTCGAGATCGCCCGCGCACTCGTCACCCAGCCCCGCCTCATCCTGCTCGACGAGCCCTTCTCCGGCGTGGACCCCCTCGCCGTGGAAGACCTCCAGCGCGAGATCCGGCGCCTCGAAGACATGGGCATCGCCGTGCTGATCACCGACCACAACGTGCAGCAGACCCTGAAGGTGTGCGACCGGGCGTACATCATCAACGAGGGGCACGTGCTGCGCGAGGGCTCGCCGCGCGACCTGATCAACGACCCCATGGTGCGCCAGTCGTACCTCGGCTCCATGTTCCGGGGCGACGAGTTCGACCACGACCTGCAACCCGCCGCGCAGGAGGCCGCCCAGTGACCAACGCCACGCGCGCCGTCCTATCCCTCGCGGCGTGCGCCGGCGCGTGCGCCCTCACCGGCTGCCTCGAGCGGCGCCTGCACATCACGTCCGAGCCGCCGGGCGCACTGGTGCACCTCAACGACGTCGAGGTCGGGCGCACCCCCTGCGAGGTCGACTTCGAGTTCTACGGCGTGTACGACGTCCGCCTCACGCTCGACGGCTACGAGCCCCTCATGACCAGCGCCGAGGCGAAGGTCGCCGCGCACGAGCTCCCCGTCATCGATCTCGCGGCGCTCTTGCTGCCCGTGAAGTTCAAGAACGACGTGCGCTGGAACTTCACGCTGAGCCGCGCCGACGAAGACACCGACGCGCTGCTCGAGCGCGCCCGCGCGCTGCGCGCCACCGGCGAAGCGCCCGAAGCGGCGAGCCCGGCGCAGCCAGAGCCGTCCGCAGAAGCGCCCGCCGAACCATCCGACGAAGCGAAGCCCTGAGATTTTCTGTGGAAAATGACGGGCGCAATTCCGGCGCATGAAATCCGCTTCATGTCCGCAAGGGCATCGCCCACAACCACTTGTCGCCGCACGCGCCGGCGACTCCGACCACGCTCCGGCGTGGGGCTTCCCCTTGGACCAACTTTCCCCTCTTGACACCCCCGGATTATCGGTCACCCTAGATGTGGCGCAACCTTCGGCCAACTTATCGGGCTTCTCCCCGAATCTGGCCGGACGCTCGCCGCGAAGCAACCCCTAGGCGGTGATGAGAGACCTGTTCTTCGGAGGAGCCCCGTGAGCCCAGCCCTGAATCGTTCGACGCGCATCGGCGCGGTCGCCACCCTCGTGCTCTGCGCCGGCGCCTCCGCCGGAACCCAGCAGCGCTTCCTCCTGCAGGATCACCCGGACGGCAATCAGAACCCGCCGCCCTACGGCCTGCGCATGGACGGCCTCTTCAACGGCTATGTCGGCGGCGGCGCCAACGCGGCCACCACCTTCTCCTTCAACACCTTCGACGACGTCATCCTCACCGTCACCACCTCCGGCTCGAGCATCAGCATCAACATCGCCGGCACGGTCTACGGCGGCGTCGACACCGGCGTCGGCTACGGCTTCGGTGAGGGCTCGTACGACGTCAACTTCAACATGACGATGAACGTGGCCGCCATGGGCTCCGGCTGGCTCGTCTCGTCGCCCTCCAACGGCGTCAACCAGGGCACGCTCACCGCCAACGCCGGCATCACCGGCGTCGCTGCGGGCACTGTGTTCAACATCTACGAGAGCAACTCCATGGGGAACCCCTTCAAGTTCCTCCAGGACGACCACCGCCTCACCCTGCTCAACGGTGGCTCCTCCAACTACCCCGAGGCCGGTCAGGGCCTGTGGGTCGGTCGCGGCTGGAACACCACCTTCGCGAACGGCAACACCAACGGCCTGACGCAGGACTGGCTCTTCACCGGCTCGCGGATCGTGCCGCTGCCCACCGGCGCCGGCCTCGCCTGGGCGGGCGCCCTCTGCGTGTTCGCGCCGCGCGGCCGCCGTCGTCGCTGATCGCGCGGTAACGGACCATTCTGTCGCAACCCTCAGCGCTCTTCGGCCTTCGGGCTGGGGGGCGCTGTTCTTTTTCCGACGCGTTCACGGCGCCTTGGGCATCAGACTCTCTCGCTTCGGGGAACCGTGGCCGCCCGCCGCCCGAATCTGTGTCCGAGCGACGGCGACGCCCGAGACTTCCGGGTCGGGTGTCGAGACCGGGGCGAACGCTCGCGTGCTTGTGCGAGGGGAGACAATTCGGGTTCGGAGGCCGGCCGTGGCCCAGTTGCTTGGCGAATCCCGCGGCAAGGAAGCCCCAAATCTCTCCCGTGCGATTCGCGCGGCCGGACCCCTTGCACCCGCGTGTAGTCTGGTTTTGCGGCGGACCGACCCCTCTGGGCCGGTCGCCTTGGTGTTTGGGCGCCGGTGGGCGCCTGACCAACCGGAGGTTGTGACATGACGCGCTCTCCCCAGTCGTCCACGCTCCCCGCTCGCGCCGGTTTGTTTGCAGGCGCGATCGCCTCGCTCCTCGCGCCCGGCGCCCTCGCCGGCGCCGAGCGCGCCGCGGCGCTCACCAGCCGGTCCGCGTTCAACCCCGGCGAAGCGGCGCTAGCGCCGACGAGACCCATGGCGCAGGGCGCGACCGACGACGCGCGCGATCTCTCGGGCATGTTCGGCGCCGTGACACGCGGCGCCCCCGGCGCATCGAGCGACGGCGCGATCGGCACGCTGGACTGGGACATGGAGAACCTGCCCCTGCTGCCCGCGCCGATGACGGGGTTCTTCCCCGTGACGTGGGGCGGGGCGTGGGCGGGCTTCACGGGCGGGATTGCGCTCGGAGCAGTGACCGCGCCGCTGGTCCCGCCTCAGTTCGGGGCGGTGAACGAGCCGATCGGCGGCAACGCGACGGTGAAGATGCGCGCGATCGCGTCACCGGCGTTCGGGCCGAATGCGTTCTTCGGGCGATGGGCGCGAATGGATCTGCGCAAGACGCCGCCGCCTTCAGGTCCCCGTCACGTGATCCGTCCCGACTCGGGGCAGAACCTCCGAATCACGCAGGAGGTCTACCTCACCGCGATCACTTCGCTCTGGACCAGCGAGCCGACGTACGTGAGCAGCGGCTTCATCATCGGCCGCCTGCTGTGGGGCGGGCAGAACTCGACCACGGGCATCGGCCTGCCAGTCGGTCCCATCCCCGACTTCTACACGCTCGGGCCCGACCCTCAGTCATTCCTGACCGGGCTCTTCGTTCCCTGCTCGTACCCCGCCGGTCACCCGCAGGCCGGGCAGAGCGTGCCCGCGCCGGTCGCCCAGTGGTTCAAGGCCATCCATGAGACGACGGTCTCGGGGAACCTCATCCACAGGATCGATCTGCTCGACGGCCAGGGCGAGATCGAGATCTACAACAACATGAGCATCCAGGTCGGGCGCGTGGACCGCATGGCCTACAGCGGCGGCTTCGAGACCGAGAACGACGCCATGTACGTCGACAACCTCCACATGGAGGGCGTCGAGTTCGTGCTGCCAACGGCGCCGGCGCTGACGTGCTCGATGGGCACGCTCGGCGATGACTTCGAGTGGATGTTCCCCGGCCCCATCGTCGGGCAGTCCACCGTGGTGTTCGACGCCCTCTCCGCGAAGGCGTACATCAAGGACAACGCCTGGACCAGCGGCAACCAGGCCGTCTGCCGCACGGTGTTCTTCAACGATGACCGCTACCGGCGCGAGAACGGGCGCACGCTGCCCTTCACGGTCGCGCTCCCGCTCACCCCGTGGCGCCTGTGCGTGGACCTCGAACTCACGCCCGCGTCGGGCGACCCGTACGAGACGGTGCAGGTCGTCGCGCCCGTGAGCCTCACCGACAACTCGTTCATCACGCGGTTGTTCATCGGGCGCTACGACCCCAACGGCTCGCCCCAGTTCAGCCACAACCTGTTCGTGCAGGTGAACCCCGACTACGTCCCCATCGACGACGAGAACTCGCCCCTCCCCTACCTGCCCGGCCCCAACGGCAACGGGGGCGTGCCCGTCGTCGGGACGGACATCGTCGACACCGGCGTCGCCTGGCCCTTCGGCGGGCCGCACGCCGTGTGCTTCGAGGTCGCCAACAACCGCGCGATGACCATCTCGCTCGACGGCGTGCCGATCCACACGGGCACGGCGTTCGTCAACTCGCTCGACCGCCTCGACTTCGAGAGCGAGAACAACAGCGCCGGCGTGGGCGATGAGTTCTGCTTCGACAACATCTCGCTGACCTGCTCGGACCTGCCGCCGTGCTTGAGTTGCCCGGGCTTCTCGCTGCCCTACCTCGACGATCTGGAGTGGGCGATCCCGAACGTCACGATCGGCATTCAGGACGACGACAACAACCCGGCGACGCCATTCCGGTGGGCGAGCGGGCCAAACACTCCCGTGGTGCACATCACCATCGGCGGGCGCACCAGCAACGTCCTTCAGATGGAGAACCTCTTCCGCGACACGCCCGCCGCCGCGCCGAACACCGCCGGCTTCCTCTCCTTCACGCAGGCGAGCACGGCGCTGCCCAGCGTCACCGCCTCGCCCACGCGCGGCTGGGTCGCGGGCGCCCTCATGCTCCTCACCGACAACGCCACCTCGCGCACCTGGTCCGCCGCGAGCGCCACCTTCACGGCCTTCCAGTTCGCGCGGGTCGCGGGCCTCACCTACAGCAGCGTCACGCAGACCTTCTGGTTCCAGAAGATGGCCCCCACCGTCCCGAACCCCTTCGCGACCACGTGGGTGGACACCGGCGCGACGCTCGCGTCCGTCGGCGCCGGGCTCAACCAGTGGTTCGAGGTGACGGTCGTGCGCTCGCTCTCGGGCACGCTGCACTTCCGCATCGACGGGGCGCCGCTGCGCTACGTGGGCGGCGCGAACAACGGCCAGATCGCGTTCGTCCAGCCGCTGGAATCCAGCGCCAACGGCGTGCACAAGAACCTCGACCGCCTGTTCTATCTCGGCTCCGATGAGGCCAGCGCGCCGGTCGGCTCCATCCTCTACACCGACAACATCGTGGCGTGGTCGCTGCCCTGCCCGGGCGACGCCAACCGCGACGGCTACATCAACTTCGCGGACCTCAACACCGTGCTGGCGCAGTTCGGCCAGTCGGCGACCACGACGGGCTACCTCGCCGGCAACGTCGCCCCCGACGCCAACAACGACGGCGTGGCGGACGACGCCGCCGTGAACTTCGCGGACCTCAACACCGTGCTCGGCGCCTTCGGGATGGCGTGCAGCGCGCAGCAGTGACCGATTCAGATTCGAGAGACCCCCGTTCGGGAGACCGGAGACCCGCCATGCCCGCTCCGCTTCACTCGCTCCTCCTCGCCGGCTTCGGCGCGGCGGTCTCCGGCGCGCAGGCCGGCGCGGCGCCCGCGTCGCGCACGCACGCCACCGCCAACCTCTCCGCCCTCGACCCCGGCGAACGGCCGACGCCCCCCACCGGCTGGCCCATCGGGCCCGACGGAACGCCGCTCGGCCTCGCGCCCTCGCGCGCCGACGGGCGCGTTCGCGCCGGCGCAACGCTCGACACCAGCGCCGGGTTCGATCTCTCCGCCGCCTTCGGCGCCATCGCCCGCGGCACGAGCGGGACGGACGGCGCGCTCTCCACGCTCGACTCGGGCTTCGAGAGCCTGAGCGTGCTGCCCGCCGAACTGGTCGGGCAGAACGACGTTGTGACGTGGGGCGGCGCAGCCGCGGGCGTCACCGGGCGCCCGCGCTTCGTCACCGCCACGGCGCCGCTGGTCATCCCGCAATACGGCGTGGTGAGCGACCCGGTGGCCGGCAACACCACCAAGAAGCTCCGCGGCTTCGTGGCGCCGCCGGCCTTCGGCCCCAACGTGTTCTTCGGGCGCTGGGCCCGCTACGACTTCGTCAAGACCAACACCGCGACCGGCGGCGTCGGGACGCGCTTCATCTTCCGCCCCGACACCGGCCAGGACGTGCGCATCGTGCACGACACGTTCGTGAACTCCGTCTCGTCGCTCTGGACAAGCGAGCCCACCTACGTGACCAGCGGCTTCATCATCGGGCGCCTGATCTGGGGCGGGCTCAACGAGACCACGGGCATCGGCCTGCCCATCGGCCCGATCCCTTTCTTCTATGTGCTGACGCCGCCCTGCGGCCCGATCCTCTGCCCCCCGTTTCTGCCCTGCCTGACGCCCGAGTTCTATCGCAGCGGCGCGCCCTATCCCGGCGGCGCCGGGCAGCCCGTGCCCGTGCCCGTGAATTCCTGGTTCCGCATCATCCACGAGACCACGACCGACGGGCTGCTCCGTCATGTGATCGATCGTCTCGACGGCGCGGGCGAGTTCGTGATCTACGAAGACTTGTCGCCGCAGGTCGGTCGCGTGGATCGCATGGCGTGGGCCGGCGGGTACGAGACCGCTGGCGACGCGATGTACGTGGACAACCTGCACGCCGAGGGGCGGGAGTTCGTCCTGCCGACGCCGCCACCCCTCGAGTGCGCGGGGGGGCAGTTCGTGGACGATTTCGAGTGGATGTTCCCGGGGCCGATCGCGGGGCAGTCCACCGTGGTGTTCGACGCGCTCTCCGCGCACGCGATCATCGCCGAGGTCGGGCCGCCGCAGAACAAGGTCCTGCGCCGGCGGAACTCGTTCAACGACGACCGCTACCGGCGCGAGAACTCGCGCACGCTGCCATTTACGGTCGCGTCCGGTATCGGCCCCTTCCGCATCTGCACGAAGGTGTCGATCCCCTCGACGCCGGGCGACCCCAACATGACGGTGCAGACGATCGCGCCGGTCTCGCTGACGGACAACGACTACGTGACGCGCCTGTTCATCGGGCGGTTCGACCCGTGGGCGAACCCGTTCTACACCTCGCGCATCTACGCGCAGATCAACCCCGCCTACAACCCCATCGACGACGAGGCCACGGTGGACCCCTACAACCCCGGCCCCAACGGCAACGGCGGCGTGCCGGTCATCGGCGCCGATGTGGTTGACACCGGCGTCAACTGGACGTTCAACGCCTTCCGCAACATTTGCTTCGACGTCGATCAGAACCGCAACATGACGGTGTCCGTCCAGGGCGTGAACGTCTACGTCGGCTCATCGTTCGTCAACTCGATCGACCGCATCGACTTCGAGTGCGAGAACAACCAGCCCGGCATCCTCGACTCGATCGACTACGACGACATCACGCTGACATGCAGCGTGCTGCCCTGCGCCTGCGGCGCCCCGTTTCTCACCCTTGTCTACCACGACGACCTCGAGTGGGGATTCGAGAACGTCACGATCGGCCTGCACGACGACGACAACAACCCGGCCACGCCCTTCCGCTGGTCCAGCGCGCCCAACATGCCGATCGTGTCGCTCAACATCGACGGCGTGACCAAGGTCCTCAAGATGGAGAACCTGTGGCGCGACACGCCCGCGGGGACGCCCAACACGCCGGCGTTCGCGTCCTTCACGCAGGCCTCCAC
>CAYVSR010000112.1:0-7954 GCA_964453125.1 uncultured Phycisphaeraceae bacterium
GAGAACTGGCGCCGCCGGCGGGGCGGGCGGCGGTCGTGGTGGTCAATTTGTTCGCGATGCTCGTGGCGGTGGGGGGGTTCGCGTTCTTCGTGTCGTCGCTGTCGGACCGGCGCGGCAGGGCGATGACGATCGTCTTTGTCGCGCTGCTCGTGTCGTTCCTCCTCAACTTCCTCGCGCAGATGTGGAAGCCCGCGGCGCGCCTCGAGTGGCTGAGCCTGCTGACGTACTACCGCCCGGTGTTCGCGCTGCGCGACGGGCGGTGGCCGGTGGCCGATCTCGGCGTGCTGCTCGGGCTCGGCGCCGCCCTCTGGGCGGCGGGCGGGGTGGTGTTCGCCCGGCGCGACCTGACGGTGGCCTGACACGAGCGGCGGCCCGGCGCCGGCCGCTCTGGGAGGGCCGCACGGGGCGCGAACCGGAGCCGGGGTCGGGCGTCAATCCCCCTCCGTCCGGCGCCAAGGTCGGACTGACAACCCCGGGCTTGACGGCCGGGGTGCATTTCGCGCAAATAGATAGTCGTCGAGCCGGGCGCCAGCCCCTCGACCCCTCCGAGGCGACACCCCATGCCAAAGCCAGCCACCAACCCTGACGCACCCGCCCAGTCCCCCGCCGATCGGCCGATGATCCAGGCCCGCTCGCTGACGCGCGTCTACGGCTCGTTCGTCGCCGTGCGCGACGTCTCGTTCGCCATCCCGCGCGGGCAGGTCGTCGCGTTCCTGGGGCCCAACGGCGCGGGCAAGTCGACGACGATGCGCCTGCTCGCGGGCACGCTGGCGCCCACGTCGGGGTCGGCGGCGATCGCGGGGCACGACGTGCGCACCGACCGCCTCGCCGCGGTGCGCCGGCTTGGGTACCTGCCCGAGAACGGCCCGCTGTACGAGGACATGGCGGCGCCGGCGCTGCTGCGCTTCGTGGGGCGCGCTCGCGGGATGGACGAGGCCACGCTGCGAAGGCGCATCGACTACGTGATCGACCAGTGCCGCCTGGGCGATGTGATCGGCAAGCCCGCGGGGAAGCTGTCGCGCGGGTATCGCCAGCGCCTGGGCATGGCGCAGGCGCTGCTGCACGACCCCGAGGCGCTGATCCTCGACGAGCCGACGGCCGGTCTCGACCCCAACCAGATCGAGCAGGTGCGGGCGCTGCTGCGCTCGCTGGCGGCGACGAAGACCATCCTGCTCAGCACGCACATCCTGCAGGAGGTCCGCGCGGTGGCGGAGCGCGTGCTGTTCATCCACGCAGGGCGCCTCGTGCACGACGGGACGGTCGCGTCCGTCGGTCGCGACGAGGCGGAGATGGAGAAGAAGTTCCACGAACTCACCGGCGCGCTGAAGCGCGCCGGCTGAACGAACGCACCGAGACGCACCCCGCGCCGGACGACCCCGGCGACGCACGAACGCACACCCATGCAAGCCCACGTCATCCGAGCCGTGTTCTGGCGCCAACTGGCGGCCTATTTCGCGAGCCCCACGGGCTACGTGTTCATCACGATCTTCGTGTTCCTCTCCTCGCTCGCGGCGTTCTGGACGCCCGCGTTCTTCGACCGCAACCTCGCGAACCTCGACCAGCTCGTCGCGTGGTTCCCGGCGCTGCTGCTGTTCCTTGCGCCGGCCATCGCCATGGGCGCGTGGGCCGAGGAGAAGCGCGACGGCACCGACGAGCTGCTGCTCTCCCTCCCCGCGACCTCGTGGGAACTCGTGATCGGCAAGCACGCGGCGTGCGTCGCGATCTACACCGTGGCGCTCGCGTTCGCCGCGGCGGGCCAGGGCGCCGTGCTGCTGTACCTGGGCAAGCCCGACGCCGGCCTGCTGATGGGCGTGTATCTCGGCGAGTGGCTCGCGGGGGCGTCGCTGCTTGCGGTGGCGATGGCCGCGGGAGCGCTCACGAGCAACCTGACGGTGTCGTTCATCCTCGGCGCGGCGGCGTGCGGCGTGTTTGTCGGCGCGGGGGCGCTGGCGTCGCTGGCGCCGGACGGCCCGATCGGCCACGCCGCAAAGGCGCTGGCGCTTTCCGACCGGTTCGCCGATTTCGGGCGAGGCGTGGTGACGCTTTCGGGCGTCGCGTACTTCATCGGCGTGGGCGCGGTGGGGCTCTGGGCCAACGTGTTCCTGGTCGAGCGCAGCCACTGGGTCGGCGGGCCGGGCTCGGGTGTGCGATCAGGGCTGGGCGTGGTGCGTGCGGCGGCGTTCATGGTGGCGGCGCTGGCGATCGTCTCGATTTTCGGGCGCGTCCCGGTGCGCGCTGACGTCACGGCCGAGCGGCTCTGGTCGCTGTCGAAGGAGACCCGGGCGCTGCTGGGCGCGATCCCCGAGGAGCGCGTGGCGATCCTGACGGCGTACGTTTCGCCCGCGAGCGAGACGCCCGGCGCGTTCACGCAGACGCGCGAGAACCTGCTGGGCGCGCTGCGCGAGATCGCCGCGATCGGAGGCGACAAGGTGCGCCTCCGTGTCGTCGAGACCTCTCCGTTCACCGACGCGGCGCGCGAGGCGGAGAGGAACTTCGGCATCCGCCCGCGGACCATCCCGCCGATGCCCGACGACCCCAGCCCGACGGCCCGCCAGTTGTTCCTGGGCGTGGCGGCGACGGGCGGGGCGGAGCAGTCGGTCATCCCGTTCATGAACCGCGGCCTGCCGCCGGAGTACGAGGTGGCGCGTGCGCTGCGCGCGGTGACGGCGACAGCCAAGAAGAAAGTGGGCATCCTTGAGACGGAGGCGGGGGTCTTCGGGCGGTTCAACTTCCAGACGTTCACGCCCGCGCGAGACTGGCCGATCGTCGATGAGCTGCGCCGACAGTACGAGGTCGTGAAGGTCGCCCGCCGCCAGCCCATCCCCGCGGACCTTGACGCGCTGATCGTGGCGCAGCCCAGCACGCTGACGGATGCGGAACTGCCGCCCGTGCTCGACTACCTGCGCGAGGGGCGGCCGGCGCTGATCGTCGAAGACCCGCTGCCGCTGGTGAACCCCGCGCTGGCCACGACCGAGGCGCGCGACGCGGGTCGCAACCCGTTCCAGCAGCAGCAGCAGCCCCAGGAGCCGAAAGCGAACCTGGCGCCGCTCTGGTCGCTGCTGGGCGTGACGATGGACGGCACGAAGGTGGTGTGGGACGCCTACAACCCGCGGCCGCAACTCGCGGAGTTGCCGCGGGAGTTCGTGTTCGTCGGGCGCGGGCTGACTTCGGGAGCGGGCGGGGGCGCGCAGGCGAAAGCGGGGGCGTCGTTCAACGACGAGGACGGCGTGACCAGCGGGCTGCAGGAGGTCGTGCTGCTCGCGCCCGGCGGCGTGCGCCCGGCGCAGGGCTCGACGCTTTCGTTCACGCCCCTGCTCTCGACCAGCCCGGTCAGCGGCACGGTGAACTACGCGGACGTGCTGACGCGCAGCATCTTCGGGTTCGGCGGGTTCAACCCGGCGCGGAAGTTTGTGCGCACCCCGGAGCGTCCGATCCTCGCGGCGCGCGTCACGGGCGTTCCGGCGGCGCCGGCGCCGGCGCCCGAGGCGAAGAAGGGCGAGACGCCGGCGCAGTCCAAGGCGCTCAACGTGATCGTGCTGGCGGACCTCGACGCGATGTCGGAGGAGATCTTCCGGCTGCGCGAGGAGGGCTACCAGGACATGCAGTTCGACAACGTGACCTTCGTGCTCAACGCCGTCGATTCGCTCACGGGGGACGAATCGCTGGTGGATCTCCGCAAGCGTCGGCGCGTGCACCGCACGCTGGCGCGGCTCGAGGACCAGCGCCTTTCCGAGCAGCGGGAGACGCAATCGGCGATCGACGAGGCCAACCGGTCGGCCGACGAAGAACTGGCCCAGGCCCGGGCGCGCCTCGACGCGAAGGTCAAGGAGATCGAGCAGCGCCAGGACATCGACGAGACGCAGCGGCGCATCATGGTCGAATCAGTCCGCCAGACCGAGCAGCGCCGCCTCGACGTGCAGAGCGCCGCGATCGAGGACGCCAAGCAGGCGCGCATCGAGGACGCGCGGGCCTTGGCGCGGGCCCAGATCGACGCCATCGAGATGCGCATCCGCACCGCGGCGGTCGCCCTGCCGCCGATCCCCGCGCTGGCGCTCGCGGGCGTCGTGTTCGCGCGCCGAAGGTCGCGCGAGCGCGAAGGCGTGGGGGCCGACAGGCTCCGGTAGCCCGGCACGAGTCCGACGGTCGGTCCGCTTCCCGCACACGCACACACGAATCGCCCCCATGAACGACACCATCAAGACAGCATTGAGCGTCGCCGCCGCGGCAGGGCTGGCCTTCGCCGCGTGGTTTGTCTCGCCGTCCGCCACCGTCCCGCCGGAGTTCTCCGACCAGGGGGCGCTGTTCGCGCCGGCGTTCACCGACCCCTTGAGCGCCCGATCGCTCGAGGTCGTGGGCATCGACGAGGCGAGCGCGTCGTACAAGGCGTTCAAGGTCGAGCACGACGGCGCCCGTTGGGTGATCCCCTCGCACCACAACTACCCTGCCGACGCCGAGCAGAAGATGGCCGAGGCCGCCGCCGCGTTCATCGGGCTCGCCAAGGAGCAGGTGGTTTCGGACTCACCGTCGGAGCATGCGGCGTTCGGTGTGCTCGCGCCCGACGACGACAAGGCGCCGGTGAAGGGCCGTGGCGTGCGCGTCACCGTGCGCGGCGAGGGGGGCGCGACGCTGTCGGATCTCATAGTGGGCGACGAGGTGAAGGCCGGGCCCGAGTCGGCCGACGGGCCGGCGCCGTCCAGCGGCAGGCGGTACGTGCGGGCGCCGGGGCAGAACCGGGTGTACGCCGCCACGCTCAAAGGCGGCCTCTCGACACGCTTCGCCGACTGGATCGAGACCGACCTACTGCAACTCAAGGACACGCCGGTCGCGCGACTCGAGGTGTTCCGCGGCACGATCGACGAGCAGTCCGGCCGACGCACCGAGACGGAGAGGCTCGTCGTCACACGCAACAAGCCCGCGCCGACGCCGCCCGGCGCGCCGCCCGCGCCCGCGCCGGCCACTCCCTGGTCGGTGACGGCGGAGCCCGGCGGCCCGCCGACCGACACCGAGGAAGTCAAGACCGCGCGCGTGGACGACACGGTCAACGCGCTTAAGAGCGTCAAGATCGTGGGCGTGCGCCCCAAGCCGGCGAACCTTGCGAAGGCGCTCGGCGGCGGGCCCGAGGCGCAGGGCGTCCGCATCAACACGGCGGACCTGCTAAACCTGCAGTCCCGCGGCTTCTACCTCACGCAGGAAGGGCGCATGCTCGCCAACGAGGGCGAGATGACCGTCGCGTGCGACGACGGCGTGACCTACACCCTCTGGTTCGGCGAGATCGCGCAGGGTGAGGGTGATGCGCTGAGCGCCGGGCTCGACGAGCCCGCGAAGCCCGAGGGCGAGGCGCCCAAGGACGGCGGCGCGACGGGTGAGTCGCGGTATCTGTTCGTCACCGTGTCGTTCGATGAGTCGCTGCTGGGCCCGGCGCCGCAGGAGCCGGCGAAGCCCGCGCCCGAGCCGGCGACGGAAGGCGGCGCCGACGGCGCGACTCCGGAGGGCGCCCCGTCCGGGACGGCGGAATCGCCGGCGGACGCCGCGAAGCCCGTGGCAGATGCGCCGGCCGAATCGACGGCGAAGGAAGCGGCGCCCGACCCCGCGCAGGAGGAGTTCACCCGCCTCACCGCGGAGCGCGAGGCGAAGGTGAAGGCGGGCAAGGACCGTGCCGCGGCGCTCTCGAAGCGCTTCGCGGACTGGTGGTACGTGATCGACGCGGCGGCGTTCGACCGATTGCGCCCGACGCGCGCGGAGGTTATCGGCCCCAAGCCGTCGCTCAACGCGCCCGCGGGTCCGGAGGCGGGCCAGCCGCTGCCGATGCCGATGTCGCCGCCCGGCGGCGCGCCGGCGGGTCCGACGCCGCAGTTCTGAGTCGCGCGCGCAGCGGCGTTAGACTCGCGTCGCGCGACACTTCGCTGCGATCATGTGCTCGCTCGCGCTCGTTGTGCTCGGCGCTGTCGCGACGCTCCGCGCGTCCGACACGCCGGCGCCCGCCCGGTCCGGCCCGCCGACGCTCGACGCGAGCACGCCCGCCGATTATCCCGGCGTGCACAACGCGGTGGCGTACCACGATGGCTTCGTTTCCGGCGGCGTGCCCGAGGGCGACGCGGGGTTCGACACGCTGGCGGTGTGGGGCGTGAAGGCGATCATCAGCGTGGACGGCGCCGCGCCCGACGTGGCCCGCGCCGAAGCGCGCGGCATCCGCTACATCCACCTGCCCATCGGCTACAACGGGTTCGACGAGCGGCGCAGGCTCGAACTGGCGCGAGCCACGCGCGACGCGATGGGCGCGGGGCCGGTGTACATCCACTGCCACCACGGCAAGCGCCGCAGCGCCGGCGCCGCCGGCGCGATCGTCGCCAGCCTCGGCTGGACGACGCCCGAGGGCGGGGTGGAACGCATGAAGGTGTCGGGCACGGCGCCGAACTACAAGGGCCTGTACGCGTGCGCCCAGGGCGCGGCGCTGCTCGACGCCGGGACCATCGACGGCGTGCCCTCCGAGCTCCCGTCCGTCTCACGCCCATCCGATTTCGTGCAGGCGATGGTGGAGATCGATGAAGCGCTCGAACACCTCAGGGTGATCGAGAGCGCGGGCTGGGCGGCGCCGCCGGACCACCCGGACCTCGTCCCGGTCGCGGAGGCCGGGCGCATGGCCGATCTTCTGCGCTTGATGGTCGAGGGCGAACGCTCGAAGCGCGAGGGCGCCGGGTTCATCCGCCTGATGCTCGACAACGCGGCGCAGGCCTCAACGCTCGAAGAGTCCCTCGGCACAGCGCCCCCCGGCCCCCCCGACGAGCCCCGCCGGCGCACGATGTCCGCCACGCTCAAGCTCGCCGCGGCGTCGTGCAAGGACTGCCACGTGAAGCATCGGGATTGAAAGGGCCGTAGACCTCGAGCGATCGAGGCTTCCACCACGCGAAGACGCGCCGGCGCTTTGACCACATCACCTCGCCGTTGCGGCTGAGGCGGCACTCGATCGGCGTCTCGCCGGCGAGAGTTACCTGCAGGTCGTACGCCCCGGATGTCCAGTCGGCGAGGAACGCCGCGATCTCTCCGGCGCAGCGCTCGGCGTCGAAATCGATGTCGCCAGATTCGCTCCAGCCGAGCGCCGGGATCCAATGCCCTCGATCCCACATACCACCGGCTTCCCAGACGCGGCGCTGTCCCCAGCCGCGCGGTGCGGGAGTCACCCACGCCATCGCGCCGAAGGGCGTCGTGCCGATCGTGAGGTTGAGCGGCGGCCACGCGCGATTGAGAGCGCGAAGCGAAAAATGCGCCATCGCGACGGCGTCGGGATAGACGTTGTCATCCCATGCGATCTCGACATTCGATGCCCGAGTGTCAAGCCCCGGCAGCGCGTCGATCGTCGGCAGGAGGAGCGAGTACACCGCCGCGACGGGCGGTTCGAGCAGGGCCGCGTCAGTTGGCGAGAGCGGCGTGAACAAGGCGCCCTCCGACCCGAAACCCGCGTGCGCCCGCCCACGCTGCGGCGCACGCCGGATCGCCCACCCTGAATCCTGAACCGGAACGCCGCAGAAATCCCGAAGCCGAATGACCCCAACGTCATGCAGGCTTATTGATGTCCTTTTTGTCACCCCTACAGAAGACGCCATGTGCGTAAGTGTTGAACGTGAAAACACTTGCGCGATGTCACCCTGCCGAGGGGTGACATCGCCACCGGCCCGGATCGGACGGCGACGTGGCCGCCGCGCCGGGTCGCGCTCGCGGCTGGGCCTCAGCTGAGCACGGGCTGCCGCAGTCGAGGTTCTACGTCGGCCCGGGCGCCTTGCCCGCGGACCCCGTGGCACCGCCAGCGTTCGAGCCAAGTCCTGTCGGCCAACAGCGTGACCTCGTCAGACGCGCCGTCGTAGCGGCGAAGTACCGCCCCTGGGCCCCCCGGCCGGGGGGGGGCCCCCGGCGGGGGGGGCGGGGGGGGGGCGGGGGGGGGGGGGGGGGGGGGCGGGGG
>CAYVSR010000113.1:0-7946 GCA_964453125.1 uncultured Phycisphaeraceae bacterium
CGCGAACCGAACAAGCCCCGTCCGAGGCGTGGTTCGACCCGCGCCATCTGGAGCAGGCGATCGTCGCGTTGCTGACCAACGCCGTGCAGGCGACGCCCCCCGGAGGCCAAGTGGGGGTCGTGGCGGAGGGAACAGGCGATCGGTGGCGGATCGTCGTCGCCGATTCGGGCCCCGGCATCGCGCCGGAGTTGATCCCCCGGATCGTCGAGGCACACTTCACAACGAAGCGGGACGGCTCCGGCATGGGGCTTGCACTCTGCCGGCAGGTGGTGTTGGAGCACGGCGGATCGGTGACGATCCTCCGTAGAGGGCAGCCCCTTCCTGGCTTCCAGAACCCCTTCCCCGGCGACGCCGGGGCCGTGTTCGTGGTCAGCCTTCCCCTTCGGGCCAGAGCCTCCCACCCGAGGCCGGCCGAGACTGGAGATACCGATGGCCAAAATTCTGACCATCGAGGATGAGGACAACCTCCGCCTCTCGATCCGCCGGAGCCTCGCGAAGGCCGGGCACGACGTGGTTGAGGCGTCCTCCCTCGCCGCTGGCCGGCCGCTGGCCATCTCGGGCGACTTCGACGTCGTCCTGACGGATGTCAATCTGGGGGACGGCTCGGGCGCCGATCTGGTGCGGGAGATCCGCGCCGAGGGGTTCGAGGGGGTCATCCTGCTGATGACGGCCTTCGGGACCATCGAGGCGGCGGTGCGCGCCATGAAGGATGGCGCGGACGACTACCTCCAGAAACCCCTGAGCCTCGAGGAACTGGGCCTGCTGGTGAACCGCTCGCTCGAGAACAAGGCGCTGCGCAACCGCGTGCGCCTGTACGAGCGCATCGAGCGGGCCCGCGAGCCGCTGCTGAGCGAGGCGCTGGGCGAGAGCCCCGAGTGGCTCAAGACGCTGGCCACCGCGGAGCGTCTGGCGGCGCTGCCGATCCCGAGCAGCGGCGGCGCGAACGGCCCGACCGCGGGCGCCCCGCTGCCCACCGTGCTGCTCCTGGGCGAGACGGGCGCCGGCAAGGGCGTGCTGGCGCGCTACATCCACGCGAAGGCGATGGCCGGCTCGGTCGCGCCGTTCGTGCACGTGAACTGCTCCGCTCTGCCGCCGACCCTCGTCGAGTCCGAACTGTTCGGCCATGAGAAGGGCGCGTTCACCGACGCGAAGGCGGCGCGCGAGGGCCTGTTCGAAATGGCCGAAGGCGGGACGATTTTCCTCGACGAGATCGGCGACATGCCCTTCGAGCTGCAGACGAAACTCCTGCTGATCGTCGAGCACGGCGTGTTCCGGCGCGTGGGCGGCTCGAAGGAGCGGCGCGTGCGGGCTCGGGTGATCGCGGCGACGAACCAGGACCTCCCCGCGCGAGTCGCGGAGGGCAAGTTCCGGCGCGATCTGCTGTACCGCCTCAACGCGTTCGTGCTGCGCATCCCGCCGCTGCGCGACCGCGAGGGCGACGCCTCGCTGCTGGCCGAGACGTTCCTGGAGCGGGCGGCTCGCGAGTTCGGGCGCGCGGGCCTGCGTCTCTCCGACGGTGCGCAGCGCGCCATCCGCGACCACGACTGGCCCGGCAACGTGCGCGAACTGGCCAACGCGGTGCAGCGCGCCGTGATGCTCGGTCAGGGCGACACCGTGGACGCGGCGGACCTGGGCGTGAGCCCCGGCGCCCGCCCGGCCGCGCGCTCGGGCGCCGAGACCGGCGCCATGCCCGGCGAGCTGGTGTTCGACTTCGAATCCGGCTCGCACACCGCCGAAAACGTCGAGCGAACCCTGATCGTGCAGGCCCTCGAGCACGCCCGGGGCAACGTCTCGCGGGCCGCTAAACTGATCGGCATGAACCGCGGCAGCCTCCGGTACCGCATCGAGCGCTACGGCCTGGAAGGCGCCGTGCAGGAGGCGGCCCGGTGACCCCCGCGCGCCGGACGAGCCTGACGTTGGCCGGCGCACTCGCGCCGCTGCTCTGCGGGTCCGCCGCGGCCGACCCGAACTCCTCCGTCGCCGTCCACGCGGACGACCCGCTCGACGCGATCCTCCGCCTCACCGACCCCGGCGAGATCGGGAACATCCCGAACATCTCGCTGCCCGACATCCTCTCCGTTGCGCTCAGCGGCTGGGCGTCCTCCACCGCGACGACCGACCCGTACCGCGGATGGGCCGTGCCCGGCGAAGAGGCCCACCTCTTCCGTCTCGACATCGTCATCGGCGGTCGCGTCTGCCCGCCCGGCTCGCTCGGCATGGCCGGGCTGCCCTACATCCCCGATGAGTGGGGCACGAGCCCGATCTTCGGCTCCATCGAGATCGACATCGACGAGGACATCGACACCGGCGGCGAGTTCGGCGGCGTCGCCGCGAACCGCTACCTGGCCAACGTCGGGCGGTTCGGCATCGTGCCGCGAGGCCCGCTCGGCCTCCGCGCCGCGCGCGCCGGCTCCGACATCGACCTGAACTTCCTGACCAGCCCGCAGTATGAACGCAACGGCGCCGACTTCGTGCTGGCGATGTGCGGGTGCTTCCAGACCACCGTCGTGCAGCGCATCACCGGCGACGCCGACAACCTCTTCGAGGACGGCGAGACGTGGGTCGTTCGCGGCAGGTTCTTCCAGCGCGCGGGCGGGTACCAGGGCGCATCCTTCGCGTTCGGGGGCAGCGGGCTGGGGCTGTACGACCCCCTCGTCAACCTCCGCTTCGCGCACGACGGCGCGACCAACAAGACGACCATCACGCTCGTCTACCCCCTGGATCAGCGCGGGGCGTCGATCCTGGCCGGGCAGCCCGAGCAGGAGATGGATTCGAGCGTCGCCAACCACACCAGCGTCGAGGAGGCGCTGACGGACGTCATCGACGCCGTGAGTTTCGGCGCGGTCTCCGGGCCTGCCCTCACGCTCTCGGGCCTCTGGGCCGACCGCGAGGCCGAGGATTACCTCGACGCGCGCGACTGGGCCGTCCGCGCCCTCGTGGGTTCGGCGTACATCGTCCCCATGCCCACGCTCTACGCGTGGACCGACACCCTCGGCGAGGAGCGCTTCGGCGACCTCACCAACGACGGCGCGATCACCTCGTCCGACCGATCCGCGTTCACGCAGGCCCTCGCCCTCATCGACGGCGGGCCGACCGACTGCGACGGGACCACCAACGGCGCCTTCACCATCTGCACCCCCGGCCCCAACTGGGCCGTCCTCGACCTCAACGGCGACGCGCGCATCGACTCTCTTGATTTCAATCTCCTCCGCGAGCCCTGCCTCGGCGACGTCAACGGGGATCACTTCGTCGACTTCATCGACCTCGACCAGTTGCTCACGGCCTACGGCGCTCCTGTCTCGCTCCTCGCGAATGACCTGAACACCGACGGCGTGATCGACTTCCTCGACCTCAACATTCTGCTGTCGGTCTTCGGCCAGCCCTGCCCCTGACCGGCGCGCCGCTCCGCCCGGTCGCGTGATGCGTCCGCGCCGGAGGTTGCACGCGCCCGGGGAGGTTGCTCGCCATTGACGATCCGTGCGCGCAAACAGGCGGCGGGCCCGTGAGAGCCCGCCGCCCTGGTGGTCGCGCCGAGGAGCCCCCTTGCGGGATCGGCGGGGTCTTTGTTGGCGCTGGTCGCTCAGTTGTTGCAGGGCGTGCCGAAGAACGAGAGCACGGCGTTCAGGTCGGAGAAGTCCACATCGCCGTCGCCGTCCACATCGCCGCCGCCGGGGAGGCACTGGCCCGACGAGCCGAAGAAGGACAGGACGAGGTTGAGGTCCTGGAAGTCGATGGAGGCGTCGCCGTTGACGTTGCCGGGGCAGGCGACGGAGCGGTAGATGGCGAGGTCAGCAGTCGTGACGGCGCCGTCGCCGTTGAGGTCGCCCGAGGCCCAGCCGATGGAGGGCGGGGGGAAGGCGATGGAGGCCTGGATGACGGCGCGGTCGGAGCCGTTCACGGCGCCGTCGAGGTTGACGTCGCCGTAGTTGGTCCCGAGGACGGTCTTGACGAGTTCACGCACGTCGCACTGATCGACGTCGAGGTCGCCGTCCATGTCGGCGGAGAGGTCGAAGTGCACGGCCTCGGCGGTGTCGGCCCAGTCGGCGACGCCGTCGGCGATGTTCGCGTTCACGAACTGCTTGTAGACGTAGTCGATGTCGAGGTCGTTGACGGCGCCGTCGGCCCCGAGGGGCTCCCACCCGCGGGTGGTGAGGTGATTGGCGCGGCTGACGTCGGCGCGGCTGTCGCCGTTGGCATAGGCCTTGGGCGTGGCGAGCGTCGTGGCGAAGAAGTTGCCGCCGAAGGCGACGTCGACCTGCGTGAAGCCGGACTTGCGGTTGAGCACGGGGGTGGAGACGCCGTCGACGACGCCGGCGACCATGGCGAGGCCGTCGGCGAAGTAGCGGACGTCCTTGGCGTCGAAGTTGCCGTCGCAGTTGCCGTCGCCGATGAGCTCGATGCAGAGGTTGGCGTCGACGACCGCGGGGCCGCCGTTGCGGTCACGCCAGGCGGCGATCATGGCGGCGGTGTCGCTGATGTTGCGGACGCCGTCGTTGTTGAAGTCGAAGGAGATGCGGTTGCGGAGGCCGACGGCGGCGAGGGGCTGGCCGGGGTTCATGTTGGCGCCGTTGCTGACGATCGTGCCGCCCTCGGTGATGTAGTTCGCGCCGTTCGCCACGCCGTCGGTGTAGGAGGCGCCGCCGGTGAGCGCGGTGCGGGAGGGCGCGACGCCGTTGTTGTTGGTGTTGAACGCGTTGTACGCGGCGTTGGTGTAGACGCTCGCGCCGCGAGTGAATTCCTGCAGGGCGGAGTTGACGTTGGGGTTGGCGACGACGCCCGAGGGGTTGGCGGGGTCGAGCCGGTTGTCACGGGCGTTGAGGAGGATGAAGTTCAGCGCGAGGAACTCGCCGGGCATGAACTCCTGACCGACGCCGGGCTGGCTCTTGTAGGCGGTAACGGATCGGGTGATGTTGTTGAGATACGCGGCCATGTTCTGGTTGGGCACGGTGGGGTTGCCGTTGGCGTCGCCGAAGAAGGGGAAGCCGGGGGCGGAAGCGCGCGGGTCGCCGAAGGTGGAGATCACGCCCTCGCCGCCGACGTTGTACCCGTTGACGGAGTTGTCAAGGATGTTGTTGACGGTGGGACGAGCGAACGCGGCGCCTCCGTTGAGATCGTTCTGGATGCCGACGACCTCGAGGCGCCCGCCGGTGAGCCAGGCGTTGTTCACGCCGCGCTCCGCGCCGGAGTAGCCGACGCCGAGGCGGGTGTTCTGGACCGTGGCCTCCATGCGGCTCGAGCCGCCCTTGTTGGAGGGTCGGTAGGCGGCGCCAACGAGGTCCTGCGCGGAGGAGTTGGACTGGTTGCCGATGTTCTCACCGACGCCCCAGGACGGGTCGGTCGCGGTGGTGTTGTTGAAGCCGTTGCGCGTGCCCGAGCCGGCGTCGCGGGTGACGGCGATGAGGTTCTCGCCGCCGGAGGTGCG
This sequence comes from uncultured Phycisphaeraceae bacterium, assembly GCA_964453125.1. Lineage (GTDB taxonomy): Bacteria > Planctomycetota > Phycisphaerae > Phycisphaerales > UBA1924 > CAYVSR01. Next base: position 5,423 of record CAYVSR010000113.1, read on the forward strand.
CCCCGTGCTGAAGAGGTGGCGGACGTCGGTCATCGTCGCCTGGCGCAGGCCCGTGCCGAAGTTGGTGAGCATGGCGATCGGCGCGAAGGCGAGCGGGGTGTCGAAGATGGTGTTGGCGTCGGGCGTGACGTGGTTGAAGTTGATGTTGCCGCTCTGGGCGTTGACGAGGAGGTGGTTGAAGTTGGCGGGGGCGCCGTCCTTGTTCACGCTGTCACGGGCGTTCGTGCCGTAGCCCGCGTCGCCGGGCTGGCGATCGACCGCGCCAGCACCGGGGTACTGGATGGCCCAGGTCGAGGAGACGTCGAGGGGGGCGGCGTTGATCTGGATGCCCGTGCCCGCGCCGGTGGAGGTGGTGGCCTGGTAGGAGCCGTCGGAGAGCGACCGCACGGGGGCGGCGCCGGGGTTGAGGAGATTGGCGGGCCCGGTGGTGGCGCCGGCGCTGATGTACACGGTGCGGTTGTGGTGGGCGCCGTCGGCCGCGGTGGAGGCGGAGATCTCGACGCCGTTAGCGCCGGTGGCGTAGGTGCGCCCGAAGTCAACGAGTTCCTGGAAGCCGTTGACCGACCCGACGAAGCGGATCTGCGCCTGCCACAACTGGCTGACGGGGAAGGGGGCGCTCGAGCCCGCCGCGGCGAGCTGCTCGCGGATCACGGTGTCGTTGTCGGCGTCGACGAAGTCGTTCGTGGAGGCGGGGGCGATGAAGAAGTTCTGCAGCAGCGTGGCGCCGCTGAGATTGAGGACGTAGGGCGCCGGGCGGGCGCCCGCGGTGGTCGCCGCGGCGCCGCACGCGGCGAGCATCAGCGCCATGTTGGTCTTGGTCGTCTTCATGGTGATTGAACCTCTCTCCAAGGGTTTGTCGGTCTCGCCGGCCCTTCACACGGGGGCGGCGCTGGGCAGTGGCCGTCTACGAGTCCGGCGAGCGCGGACCGACAGCCGTCGATCCATCGCTCGCCAAACACTCACATGCTGTCGTTCGCCAACCCACGCTTCGCGCCGGCGCTCGGGCAACGCCCACGCCGCGCCCCGGGCGTCGTGCCCGGGCAAGACTCGCCGCGTCCGTTACGGCGCCCGGTTGTTCGGATCCACGGCGTTGCCGCCGGTGAGGCTGTAGTACCGATCCCCCCACTTGCGCTCGCGGATGGACTGGAGCACGGTCATGGTCTCGACGTGGCCGTCGAGGAAGACGAAGTTCGCCGTGCCGCCGTAGGTCTCGTCGCCGCCGGGGTGGTGGCGGCCGACGGCGTTGAGGGTGGAGTTGCCGTCGGTGATCATGCCCTCGCCGAGGTCCTTCTTCGGAAGGATGGCGGTGTCCTGCGGGTAGAAAAACCTGGGGATGGAGCCGCCGGTGGGCTCCTGGAACACGTTGACGCCCGACGATCCGCCGACGAATGGGCTGACGGGCCGGTGGCTCTTGATGACCTGATTCTCCTGCAGCGACGCCCAGCCGCGAGAGAAGAGGAACTCGGTCGCGAGCGAGGTGCGCGCGGGCTCGGAGATGGAAGAGGAGCGCACGATCTGGTTCTTGCGGAGGGTGTCCTGCGCGTACTTGTTGCGCCCGAAGATGGACGCGTTGCCGGTGAAGGCCATCCGCGCGACCTGACGATCGAGCGGGAATTGCGATGGCGCGTTCGACCCGAGGTCGTTGAGCTGACCGACCTCCCAGTCGTCCTGGTTCGGCCCGGGGTTGGTGCGCGGCGCGCCGCCGTTCTCGACGGCGGGGCACTGAAAGGCCTCTTCGGGCGCGTCGGACCCGCCGCCGAAGAGGGCCCACGACCAGTGGATGTACCCGTTGGAAGGGGTGGGGTTGGAGGCCTGCTGGTCCTCCTGGCGCCAGCGCCCGCCGCCCTGGTCCTGGCCGTAGACGTAGGACGGGGGGATGTTGCCCGACTCGCTCTCGTGGGTGATGACGGCCTGGCCGATGGTGCGGGCGCCCGTGCCGCAGCGCATCATCTTCGCCTGATCGCGGGCGTTGCCGAGCGTGGGCAAGAGGATGCCGATGAGGAGTGAAATGATCGAGACGACGACGAGAAGTTCGATGAGAGTGAAAGCGAGGCGGCCGGATCGTGTGTGCGTCACGCGCGTGCTCCATGCGCCGCGGCCCAGGCCGAACGAATCGGCCGCCGTGCGACGGGGCGCAGAAGTACCAGAGGCCCGCCCGCGCATGTGCGAAGAAGCGTTGAGGAATGCGCGAAGAGATCGCGCTGACGCTCGCGCACGTCAAACCTTCGCGCAACCTTCGCGTGGCGCTGGTTGACACGAGCGCCCCCCGGCGCGCGCCGGGGGCACGGGCGCCAGCATCCGACCCCGCAGGCTCGGGGACGCGCCCGCCTGCAGAGCGGCCCTCGGCGAGGCGTCAATCCCGTTGCGGATCGGCGTTCGGCGCACGCTTCTCGAAACGCATGCCGCTCGCCGACGGGTTCTTCATGATGAACCCGTCGATCTTGCCGTCGCGGGCGCGCGTGAACACCGCCTCGAAACCCCACACGGAAAAACGGTCGGCGGCGTCGCGCGTCATCGGGTAGGG
>CAYVSR010000114.1:0-7930 GCA_964453125.1 uncultured Phycisphaeraceae bacterium
GGAGCAGAGGGAATTGGAAGTTCCTGGCGCGGGCGCGTAACGCCCGGCCGCACAACGGGCCCGCCGGCGGGCCGCATTCACGGGGGATCGTTGCATGTCGGATCGAGACCAGACGGGAGCGTCGCTCCGCGCGCTGCGGCGGCGGGTCGGCACGGTGCGCCGCGCCGCGGCCGAGAAGAGCTTCAGGGCGTTCTGCGAGGCGTACCTCGCGCACCATTTCAAGGCCGAGCCCTCGGCCATGCACCTCGAGCTGTTCGCGCTGCTGGAGGAGGCGGCGGTCACGAGAGGGGCGCGTCTCGCGATCGCCGCGCCGCGCGGCCACGCCAAGAGCACCATCGTCGGGTGCGCGTACGTGCTGTGGCGCCTGTGCCCGCGGGCGCAGGGCGCGGACGCCAGCCCGGGGGCGCCCGGTGCATTCGAGGAGCCCTACATCCTGCTGATCTCGAACACGCAGGATCAGGCGTCGGACTTCCTGTCGTTCATCAAGAGCGAGCTGACCGGCAATCTCAGGCTGCGTGACGACTTCCCCGAACTCGCGGAGCCGGGGGACACGCCCTCGTCCCGCTGGCGCCGCGACGAGATCATCACCCGCACGGGCGTGAAGATCACCGCGCTCGGCGCGGACACCAAGATCCGCGGCCGCCGCAACCGCGAGCACCGGCCCAGCCTCATCATCCTGGACGATGTCGAGAACGAGACCGAGGTGCGATCGGCCGAGCAGCGCGAGCGCAAGCTCGAGTGGTTCAACCGGGCGGTGCTCAAGGCGGGCAGCCCGTCCACCAACGTGATCGTGGTGGGCACCGTGCTGCACTACGACTCGCTCCTTGCGCGCCTGCTCGACCCCGCCCGGGGTCCGGGCTGGACCGCCAGGAAGTACCAGGCCGTTCGCGCGTGGTCCCAGCGCACCGACCTCTGGAGCCGGTGGGAGGCCATCTACTGCAAGCTTGACGAGGAAGAGGGTGCGTCCGGCCCGGCGGCGGCGAGAGCCTTCTTCGAGGCCAACCGCGAGGCCATGCTGGAGGGCACGGAGGCGCTCTGGCCGGCCCGGGAGCCCTACGAGCGCCTGATGGAGCTGCGCCTCACCGAGGGCCGCGCCAGCTTCGACGCCGAGAAGCAGAACGAGCCGGTGAACCCCGAGGACTGCTGCTTCCTCGAGAGCGACTTCGTCTTCTGGGACCGGCCGCCCTACGGGTCCCCGCTCCTGCCCGGGTGCGGCGCACCCGGCGGCGGCTTCGCGGGCGAGGACGAGCTGCTGGCGTTCCTGGGCGAGCATCTCGAGATGTACGGGGCGTGCGACCCGAGCATGGGGAAGGCGGGCCGGAACCGAGACGACTCGGCCATCATCACGATCGCCGTGGACTCGCGGAGCGGGGTCATGTACGTGCTGGACGCGGACATCCGGCGCCGCAAGCCCGACGCGATCATCGAGGACGCCATCGCGCACCACCGGCGGCGCGGCTACTGCCGGTTCGGGTTCGAGTCGAATCAGTTCCAGGCGTTCCTCGCCGAGGAGCTCCAGCGCCGCAGCCGCGCCGCGCGGTTGGAGGTGCCTGTGTTCCACGTGCACCAGAGCGCCGACAAGCTGGGGCGAGTGCAGCGCCTGCAGCCGCTGATCGCGTCGGGCACGCTGCGGTTCAGCAGGAGGCACACGCACCTCCTCGAGCAGCTGCGCCAGTTCCCCGCCGCCGCCCACGACGACGGCCCCGACGCCCTCGAGATGGCCGTTGCCTCGGCGGAGGCGTCGAAGGCTGAACTCATCGTGATCGGAGGGAGCAGGGACAGGCGGCGGCTGGACGACGACTGGGGGTGGGTGGACATCCGCGACTGGAACATGGTGAGGACGACGTACAACTGCTGAAGAACCTCACCCGTGCGCGTCCGCGCGGCGGGCATCCAGGAGTCGCCCGGTGCAAAGCGCACCTTGGCTGGAGCGCCGTCGTAGGCGCGGCGGCGACCTGCCTTCGCGGGCGCTCACTCGACCAGCTTCCGCCGCTCCTTCGTCAGCGCGGCCGCCTCCTTGATGGTGTTGGAGGTCAGCAGGAGGTCCAGCATGACCCACCTTCGGGCGTTGCGAATCGGTCCTGAGCGTACCTCGCGGTGCGGCACGATGGGCGGGCCGAGGCGGTACAGGAAGTGCGGCTTCCACTTCCCGGGGTTCAACTCCGGCATTTCCTTGCGCACTTCGGTAATGACCTTGGCCTCCTCCACATGGTGGATGCTCTGGAGTCGGCCGCCGTGGCGGAATGCGAGATAGTTCGGCGGCGCCTTGGGCCAGCCGTCGCCCACGGGATGGAAGTAACGCCTCCGGTCACGCACGATCTCAAGCCATGTGAGCTTCGACCACGACGGGCGACCAGCGCCCAGAGAAACCACGTACACGAGGTTCGATTCCTGGTCCTGCATCTTGACGACTCTCTCAAAGTAGGAACGGAGCTGTGCAAGGAGTCGCTTCTCGGCGTGTGCGCTCGCTTTGACCCGAGCCAACCGCTGGACCCGCTGCCAACTCATGTGGCGAACGGTCGTGTTCCCGATTCGCGCGGGAAGGTGAAGCTTGGCGAACTCATCCGAACACTCAGACATCGCCACGAGCGCCCGGCGTTTACGGCGCTCCCGGTCGAGTCGGGGCGCATAGAGGCTAAGTTGGCGCTCTGAGGGCAGCGCCCAGCCCCGCTTGGCCTCAATAATGACATGAGTGGTCGGGCCAAGAAGTTCGATGTCCGTGAGCCCGCCGTCGCGAACGCGCTCTTGCAGCAGCACGGAGACTTCGTCGTCGCAGCGGTGGGCGCCGCACGCCTCCTGAAGCACGGCTGCTCGGAGCGTGGGGCTCTGCGCGAGCGCCCACCCAAGGCTGTACGTGAGGTCATTCTCCTTGCGGCCCAGGAGCTCGAACACACTGGCGATGCGTTTGCCGTGAAGGGTCAGCTCAGTTGGCATCTGGCCTCGCATCCGTCTTTCTCGTTGGCGCGCCGCCGGTCGCGCATCCGGGTCGAGCACGCGACTCCCAGATAGCAACGTCAAGCCACCGAATCGAGACACCTGCCCGCGAGCCCGCCGCTTCGAGGAGCTCCAACGCTTCGATGTCGGACACCGTCCGACCGGCCGTCTCGCTCACGTAGCGCTTGATGTGCACGTCAGGCTTGGTGGTCTCTGCCCCGAAGAGCATGCGCAGGTACTGGAACCCCGCGAGTCCGAAGCCCTTGACACCCACCAGACGGTAGTCACGTGGTCCAACGCTGCGGGACCACATCTCGAGCCGCTCAAGTTCTGTCGTTCCTGAGAGCCCGCGCTGCACGCGAGCTACATACTCGGCAACGCCTCGAAGCGTGTCTGCACATCGCGGAAACCTGTACGTGAGCGCGTCCTCAAGAAACACCGCCGGCGTTGGGTACGATTCCATCTTCGCGATGAGGTCGGTTGACTCACGAACTTCAGGAAACCGTGCCACAAACGCGGCAATGCGCGGCACGACGAACCGGTCGTAGTTTCGGTTGAGGGATAGCACGCAGTCGAGAATGCGCACGGCTGGCGGAGCCGTCCAAACCGGGTCCTTTCCTGGCTCCAATCCGGCGAAATCCCGCTGAACCGCGTGCGCGAGTTTTTCGAAGTCCCGGACTTCCATGTGAGGAAGCATACAACGGCGTTCGAGCGGTTCCGTCCTTCCTTCGGTCCCATTGGGAAGACCCACGACTTGGGACTGTCAGCTACGGATCGAGAAGACTCGGTGGCAGCGGATGCTGGCTCCCGGTGATCGCAGGGGTGACGACCAACGCCCCGCTATACCACGTCGGGGCCTGGTATCAGTCCGGGTAGGGGTTTGAGGAGGCGTGTGGGCGGACGGCCACCGACAACACGTCGTCAGCCGTGTGGGCGTGAGTAGTTGACAGCAACTGCCAGAGAACGTGTCATGCCTCTATGGCCGCGACCCGCCGTCTGCTAGACCTTGGGAAGCATTGGCTCGCTCATCCGGGCCGGGCCGCCGTCCCGACTGACGCGGTCTTTACGATCGACGAGCTGGCCGTCTACTTGAAGCTCTCGAAGCGGACACTCTACAAGCTGGCACAGGAGCGCTCGATTCCCGGCCACAAGGTTGGCAGGCACTGGCGCTTTCACCGTGAGACGATTGATCGGTGGCTCGTCAGTTCCGAACTTCGCCCTTGAGTCGACCACACCTAGAGCATCCTCGATGAAGCTCGAAGATCTCCAAGCTGATGCAGCGGTACGCGGAATCCTCCCCGACGAGATTGTGACAGTCGTCAGCGTCCAATGGTTTGGCGGCGACGCGCTCGAGCTGACTTACAAATCCCACGCGGGCAGGGTGGCGAACGAGCTGCTCTATCGGCACGACGAGCCTCGGCTCGAGATCGTGGAGCACGGTCGTCCGTGGGGGTTCGATGGGGACGGCGCCCTATTCCGTCTCGTGTCGGAGGCGCAGCGCATCCGCCTTGCGCACCTATTCGATCCCGTGCTGGCGGTGCACACTTCGCTTGTCGATCCGCTGCCGCACCAGATCACGGCCGTCTATGAGTCCATGCTCCCGCGTCAACCGCTACGGTTTTTGCTCGCGGACGATCCAGGTGCCGGTAAGACGATCATGGCCGGGCTCTTCATCAAGGAGTTGATCGCACGCGGCGATCTGCGGCGCTGCTTAGTGGTCTGCCCGGGAAGCCTCGCCGAACAGTGGCAGGACGAACTGCACCGCCGGTTCCACCTCCCGTTCGAGATCCTCACGAATGACAAGCTGGAGGCCGCCCGCACGGGCAACTGGTTCCTTGAGAATGACCTCGCGATCGCTCGCCTCGACAAACTGTCGCGAAACGAGGATGTCCAAGAGAAGCTCAGCGCTCCCGATTGCCGCTATGACCTGATCGTCTGCGACGAGGCCCACAAGCTCTCCGCGACGTTTTTCGGCGGTGAGGTCAAGTACACGAAACGGTACCGACTGGGGCAGCTTCTGTCGGGTCTAACACGACATTTCCTCCTGATGACAGCGACGCCGCACAACGGCAAGGAGGAGGATTTTCAGCTCTTCCTTGCTCTGCTCGACGGTGATCGATTCGAAGGCCGCTTCCGTGACGGCGTACACCAGGTGGACATCTCTGATCTGATGCGGCGCATGGTCAAAGAGAACCTGCTCAAGTTCGATGGCCGCCCTTTGTTTCCCGAGCGCATCGCCTACACCGTCCCATACAAGCTCTCCGACGCCGAGGCTCGACTTTATAAGGATGTCACCGAGTACGTCCGAGAGGAATTCAACCGTGCCGAGGCGCTTCAGAATGGCAAGCGGGCGGGCACCGTCGGCTTCGCGCTCACGATCCTCCAGCGGCGGCTCGCATCATCGCCCGAGGCGATCTACCAGTCGCTTCGCCGGCGTCGCGAACGTCTTGAGAAGCGACTGCGCGAATTGGAGCTCCTGCAGCGTGGCGCCGCTACAGCTGCATTGCCCGGCGACCAGTTCCTGGATGCCGACGACATCGAAGATCTTGAAGACGCTCCCGAGAACGAGGTCGAGGTGGCGGAGGAGCAGATTCTCGATCAGGCAACTGCGGCCAAGACGATTGTCGAATTGAAGGCCGAGATCAACACGCTCGGGCAACTCGAAGCCCTCGCGGCCGAGGTCAGGCGCAGTGGCAACGACACGAAGTGGCGCGAACTGGCTGACCTACTCGGGGAGATCTTCTCGCCTACTGCGGCGGTTCTTCATGACGCACCGACACCCCGACTAGTCCCGTCCCCACGACAGAAGCTCGTTGTCTTCACCGAGCATCGTGACACGCTGACCTACCTGACGCAGAAGATCGGAGCAACACTCGGTCGGCCGAGCTCCATCGTCACGATCCACGGTGGAATGGGGCGAGAGGAGCGACGCAAGGCGCAGGAGAGCTTCCTCCACGATCCCCAAGTGCAGGTGCTACTCGCTACAGACGCGGCTGGCGAAGGCATCAACCTTCAGCGCGCCCACCTGATGGTGAACTACGATCTGCCTTGGAACCCCAATCGGCCCGAGCAGCGCTTCGGACGCATCCATCGCATCGGCCAGAATGAGGTCTGCCACCTCTGGAACCTCGTCGCGGACGAAACGCGCGAGGGCGACGTCTATCGGCGGCTTCTAGAGAAGCTCGAGGAGGCTCGCCAAGCGCTCGGCGGCCAGGTGTTCGATGTGCTGGGCAAGCTCCAGTTTGACGGTCGTCCACTTCGAGACCTGCTCATCGAAGCGATCCGCTATGGCGACCAGCCAAACGTGCGAGCGCGTCTGACGGAGGCTGTGGAACACGGCGTCGATCGGCCGCACCTTCAGGGACTGATTGAGGAAAGAGCGCTGGCGCACGACGCGATGGACGCAAGCCGAGTCGCGCGCGTCCGCGAGGAGATGGAGCGAGCCGAGGCACGCCGCCTCCAGCCGCACTACATAGAATCCTTCTTTATTGAGGCATTCCGTCGGCTTGGCGGCACGATGCGACAGCGCGAGCCTCGCCGGTACGAGGTCACGAACGTGCCGGCCCCGATTCGCAGCCGAGACCGCCAGATTGGAGCCGGAGAGCCGGTCCTTGCCCGGTACGAGCGCATCGCGTTCGAGAAGGACCTGATCGCACCCTCTGGCCTACCGCTTGCCGCCTTCGTGTGTCCAAGCCACGCGCTTCTTCACTCCGTGCTGGACCTGACGATCGAACGCAATCGCGACCTGCTTAAGCGCGGCGCCATCTTGGTGGATGAGCGAGATAGGGGACTGGATCCGCGGGTGCTGTTCTATCTCGAGCATGCAATACAGGACGCGAGCCTGCTTCCCTCTGGGGATCGTCGCACGATCTCACGTCGGACGCTCTTTGTCGAATTGGACTCCGCCGGTCAGGCCCGACACCTGCACTACGCGCCGTATCTCGACTATCGTCCTCTGCGTGAGGACGAACCTGCGGTCGCGGACGTCCTCGCCCGTTCGGAGTGCTCGTGGATCTCACGAGGGCTTGAACAGCAGGCCCAAGCACATGCGATTGCCACTGTGGTGCCGGAGCATGTGCACGAGGTGCGCGGGCGCCGGCTTGAGTGGATCGCGAAGACTCGCGCTGCCGTCAAAGACCGGCTGACCAAGGAGATTGCGTACTGGGATCACCGGGCCGAGCAGCTTAAGCTCCAGGAGCAGGCGGGGAAGTCCGGCGCGCGTCTTAACTCGCTCGAGGCTCGCCGACGGGCAGACGAACTCCAGGCCCGCCTGCAGAAACGGCTAGCGGAGCTCGATCGCGAGGCGCAGATCTCAGCCATGCCTCCCGTGGTCACGGGCGGGCTGGTCGTGGTCCCAATCGGGCTGATCGCCGCGATGGGCGGTCGCCCACCATCGGCGGCGGCGATGGTGGATACGCAGGCGAGCGCGGCACGGGCGCGGGCGATAGTGATGGCCGTCGAGCGCGAGCTCGGCTTCGATCCTACGGATCGCGAGTACGAGAAGCTCGGGTACGACATAGAGAGTCGAGTCCCGGGCACGGGCCGGCTCAGATTCATCGAGGTCAAGGGCCGCGTCGCCGGCGCAGACACCATCACGGTGACGAAGAACGAGATCCTCTATTCACTCAACAAGCCCGAGGACTTCATTCTGGCCGTGGTCGAGTTCCTAGGCGAAGAGGATCACCGAGTGCACTATGTGCGAGAGGCGTTCCGCACGGAGCCGGATTTCGGCGTCACGAGCGTAAACTACAGCCTCTCCGAACTGCTGGCACGAGCGGAGGCGCCCGCGTGAATCATCATGCCTCGTCCCCAGAGTCGGTCATCCGCGCCCTCGAAAAGTTTCGGATGAAGCTCGGCCCCGTCTTCCGGGATATCGGGCATAACCGCCTGCGCGAAGCATGGGATGGCAGTTGGAAAGAGTCACTTCTTCAGATTGAGACGGAGAACAAGGGCCGCCCGGAAGTGGCTATTGCGCTCGTCGGCGGAACGGGCTCGG
>CAYVSR010000115.1:0-7928 GCA_964453125.1 uncultured Phycisphaeraceae bacterium
CTTGCCCCTCACACACAGAGGGTGTCTTCGTCTCCCGGAGAGAGCGTTACTCAGTTCATGACGCGCCTCCTTCTCCCGAATGAAGCGCATCCAAGTGCGACCAACAACGGGACGCAGGCGCCGGACGAGGGGACCGCCGAAGCGATGCGAAAGCCGACGCCGTGGAAATCCGGAAATCCTGAAGAGAACAACGAGTCGATCCGGTCGGAAGGCATTTCGATCCCACCGCCGAGGTCTTGACCGCGGAAGAAGCGGAAACTGTTGATGAGCGGGTGAGTCGTGTCGGTCCATTCGTACCGCCCGCCGGAGGTATCCAGCAACCCCCACGGACTCATCGTGCTGGGGTACGAGCCCACGTTGGGCGGCAGTTGGCCATTGGGAAGCCAGTTGCCGGCGCTGGTCTGCGCACCGGGCGAACCGGGGGGCCCACCGACGAGAGGGACCATGCTCATACCGGGGTAAAGCCAGTAGCCCTCTTGCCCGGCGCCGTAGCGATTTGGGTCGTAGTACGTCGCCTTCGTCCACTCGTCGAGCGAGGGGATCCAGAACTGCGCGCCGGACTGGCGCGTGAGCGTGGCGTTGTCGTATGCGCCGGTGGTGAAGGTCTCCGCCGTCAGGTTCGTGGTGGGCCGACCGTTGTGCAGCCAGTTGCAGTACCACGCGGCGAAGCGGAAGGACATGGTCGTCGCCAACTGGTTTGTCCCCGGAGTGACGTGCCAGACAGCGTTGGGTTGGTTCGGCGGCGTGTCTGAATAGATGTGCGTCCCGGCAAAGAGCGATGAGCCGCGCGGGAAGCCCGCCTCTTCAGCGAAGGGGTACGCGACGCGAACAAAGTCAATCCATTGATTCACCGTCGTCTCGGTGCGGCTGATGCGGTACTCGTAGTTCACCTGCCCCAGATTGGGGAACCCCGCGACCGCGCTGCCGTAGTACCGCTCGCTCTCGAGCGCGGCGCGGTTGCCCGGCGCGCCCACGGTGACCAAATCATGCCCGTAACTGGGCGGCGCTCCCGCGCCCGCGCTTGCGACAGTCGCGTGGCCGAGGCTTGCGCCCATGGCTGCGGCGTGCAACCACACGCGAGAGCGGCGGGCGCGGGTACCTTCGTGAATTGACTCTGAACGCGGTTGCATGGCTGACTCTCCTCCGCTGTGCAAGCGGGGCGCCGCGTGTGCGCGCGGCGCCGATGGCCGGGGACGGCAAAGTCTAGCCGCGGAACGGCGAGTGGCCAGAACGGAGGGGGAAACAGGAGACGGAATCGTTGTTAGCGGACGCGAGGGTGTGCGATGATGCGCCCCGCCGGGACGGCGGTGCGCGAAGGCTTGTCTTCCGTAGGCTGCGCACGCGGCGCGTGCTTCACCTCAGTTGGCGTTGTTAGCCCCTCGCCTGTCATCCGCTGCGCGGCTGACATCCTCTCCCCAAGAACCCTCACCCAAGGCGGCCTCTCCCAGGGGGAGAGGGAGGGGAGAGGGGTTGCGCAGGCGGGCGCGCGAGCTGTGCGTGCGCCCCCGCGCGGGCTGAAGCCCGCGGCTCTGAGGCGGATCGGAGGGGGATCGGGGCGGATGTGAGGAGGCTCGACACCGCGCCTCAGCGCAGTTCGACGCTCCAGTACGCGTTGTCCAGGAACGCCTTCCACGAGGCGTATTTCTCCTGGCCCATGCGGAGGGCGATGACGGGGTTGCGGCGCGGGCGCACGGGGCGGGTGACCAGCGCGATGCCGGCCTGCTCGGGGGTGCGCCCGCCCTTCTTCGCGTTGCAGCGGACGCAGGCGCACACCAAGTTCTCCCACGTGTCGGCGCCGCCCTGCGAGCGGGGGAGAACGTGGTCGATGGAGAGTTCGCTGGTGGGGAAGGTGTGGCCGCAGTACTGGCAGCGGTTGCGGTCGCGGGCGAAGAGGTTGCGCCGGTTGAGCTTCACGTGCTGCGCGGGGAGGCGGTCGTAGCCGAGCAGGCGCACGACCTTGGGCACGGCGATCTCGTAGCGCACGGTGCGGACCCAGTCGTGGCGCTCGGCCTCGGGGAAGCGGGTTCTGGCCAGGCTGAGGTCGGCCCAGGAGCCGAAGTCGTACGAGAGGTACTCGCCCTCGCCGACGTGGATCACTTCCGCGAGGTCGCGGAAGAGCAGCGAGAACGCGCGGCGCGCGGGCACGACGCGCACGGCGAGATAGAGCTTGTTGAGCACGAGCACGCGGGCCTCAAGGCCGCTGCCCTGGGCGCGGGCCAGCGAGGCGAGGCCGGAGGAGATGGAGGCTGCCGCGGCGGCGGAGGGGGCTGTGTGGTCCTCCGACAGGGACGACGGCGCCCCTCGCTCGCCTTGGGTTCGTGGCGAGCGCTTCTGGCGCCCGTGGCCATGCTGTCCTGCGGACACTCGGCCCTCCCTCGTGGCGCGGGGCCTGCTTGGGCCGACGCGACGCTGGGAAAGCGTACGGCGCGGCGGGGGCCCGGGCAAGGGCCGAGAACGCGGGGCGCGGGGCGGAGCGGCGCGGTCCGAGAGGCGCGCCCTACACTCGCGGCCATATGGGCGTGACCTTTCAGCAGCGGCGGCTCCCTTCCGGCATGACCATCGTGGCGGAGACCAGCCCGGACGCGCACAGCGCCGCGGTCGGGTTCTTCGTGCGGACGGGGGCGCGCGACGAGGCGTCCGCGTCCATGGGGGTGTCGCACTTTCTCGAGCACATGATGTTCAAGGGCACGGCGCGCCGGAGCGCGGACGATGTGAACCGTGACTTCGACGCGATCGGCGCGAAATACAACGCGTACACGACGAGCGAGATGACGTGCTTCCATGCGCAGACGCTGCCCGAGCGCTTGTTCGAAGCGACGGACATCCTGGCGGACATCCTGCGCCCCGCGCTGCGCCAGGAGGATTTCGACACCGAGAAGAACGTGATTCTCGAAGAGATCGCGATGTACAAGGACAACCCGTTCTGGGTTTTGTACGAAGAGACGATCGCGCGCCGATACGGCCGCCACCCGCTGGCGCACCGGGTGCTGGGCACGACGGAGACCGTCGGGGCGCTGACGCGCGACGCGATGCATTCGTATTTCGATTCGCGCTACAGCGCGGACAACACCGTCGTGGCGTTGGCGGGGAGGCTCGATTTTGACTCGTGCGTGGACCACGTCTCGCGCCTGTGCGAAGGCTGGGGAGCAACGCGCCCATCGCGCGACGCCGCGGCGCCCGCGGCGCCGGCGAACGAGCGCTTCACGCTGCGCGACGAGAAGGCGGGCAGGGCGTACTGGCTGCGCCTCGCGCCGGCGCCATCGCTGGCGGACCCGTCACGCTACGCGGCGATGATGCTCTCGCTGGTGCTCGGCGGGCCCGACTCGAGCCGCCTGCACTGGGCCTTGATCGAAGAGGGCCTCGCGGACGAGGCGCAGAGCGGCTACGACCCGCACGACGGCTGCGGCGACTTCTACGTGTATTTCTCGTGCGACCCGGAGCGCGTGGCGCAGGTGGAAGCGGTGGTGGAGCGCGAACTCGCGGGCCTGATGGCCTCGCTCACGGAAGACGACCTCGTGCGCCTGCGCAACAAGCTGGCGACGAGCGTGACGCTGGCGGGCGAGCGCCCCGCGGGGCGCATGCAGCGCATCGGGCGCCTGTGGACGTACCTGCGCCAGCACCTGACGCTCGAGGAAGAACTCGCGGCGATCAACGCGGTGACGCTCGACGACCTGCGCGCGGTGCACGCGGCGTACCCGTTCTCGCCGTGCACGACGGGCGTGCTCAGCCCGGCGTCGGCGCCGGGCGCTGGGGGCTGAGGTCCGCGTCCGCGCGGGGGGCGCCTGTGGCGCCGGCCTTGATCTCGGTCGCCAGCGCGGCCTCGACACGTTCGATCGCCTGCGCGGTCTCGGTGTGCGCGGTGGCCTGCGACTTGCGCCACATCTTCTTCGCGGCCCACGGGAGGGGCAGCGCCGTGAGCGGGATGTACCACCAGCCGATCCACCACCAGTCTTTGGACGGCGGGTAGTAGGTCTCGAGCATGGAGTCGGTCAGCCAGACGCCGGGCCAGACGGTGAAGATCGCGAACACGATGAAGACGATGGGGAGCGTGCGCAGCGTGACGAGGCGGAAGGCGACGCGCGAGCCGGCGGCGTCGGGGCGCACCTCGCCGACGAGGCGCCGATCGAAGGGCTCGCCGAAAATGCGGATGTGGAACTCGGAGGGACGCTCGTGGGCGTGGTAGCCGGCGAGGCGGCCGCGCCGGGAGGCGTTGGCGAGGCGGAGCATCGCCTGATCGGGCGGGCAAGTGGCGGATAACTCGCGGAGCGCGCCCTCGGGGCGAACTTCGCCGCGTATTTCCGCTTTCTCACTTGCCTTCTGGTGGGACACTGGGAAAGTCTATCGGCCTTCGGGCGCAAACGGGTCAGTCGGCGGCCCAGCGGGCCGGGCGAGCAGGAGATCGACGTGGACGCGGCGCAGATTCCAGGAACCGGTGCGACACATGGATACGCGGCGCTGCCGTTCCCGGTTCGGCGCGCGGGCGGCCATTCGGCGCTGCGCCTGGTGGTCGATCAAGACGGCGAGGTCCGTGACGAGGGTTATCACCCTGTCTCCGGAAGCGTGGAGAGCGCCCGCGTGAGCGCCGAGGGCGCCGCGGTGGCGCGCCAGCGTCGCGAGGCGGGCCCGCCCGACGCGGTGCGCGCGGTGGTGCGCGAGAACCGGCTGGCGTCGCGCCTGGACGCGGACGATGCGCGCCTGATGTTCGCGCAGCGGGTGTCCGAGGTCCTTGACGGCGGGGAGGCGGCGATCCTGACGCCGGAGAACCGGAAGCGGGCGCTGCGCATGGCGCGCTTGCTGGGCATGCGCCCGTTCGACGCGAGCCTGGTGGTGGCGATCGTGCAGGACAACGCGCGTCGGGGCGTGCCGGCGGCGATGCTCTCGCGCGATGCGCGCCTGGTGATGGTCGCGCCGTCTGGCGCGGGGCGCGAGGCGGCGCAGCGGGTGTTCGTGCGCGCGTGGGTGGCGTGCGCGCTGGCCGGCGCGGGCGCGGTGTTCGGCGCGCTGGTGATGTGGGTCACGCGCTGAGACTCGCGGCGCCGACGGAACGCTGCCGAATAGAGTTGCATTACTTCGTGCGGTGCGCTTTCAGCGCGTGGCCGAGCGCGCCGGATCGCCACGCCCAGAACACGCGCACACCGCCCCACAGCGCGAGCAGCGCCGCGAGGACGGGAAGAATCCATCGCATCGCGGGGCCGATCACGGCGCGTTCGAAGAGGCCGGCCTGGCTGATCAGCGTGGGCTGGCCGTCGGGGCCGACGACAACGTGCGCCGTGCCGTTGAGGAGCGCGTCCGAGTTGGCGAGCAGGATCGCGCCGGCGCCGGCGATCAGGAAGAACCTGGGGTTCTTGTCGAGGAACGCGGCCGCCTTCGCGGGGGACTGCGCGAGCAGGCCTGCGACGCCCGAGCGCTGCGCGCCGGGGAGCGCGGCGATGTCGTCCGCGTGCCTGAGCGCCGCGATGACCTGATCGGTGGACATGGCGCGTGCCGCGGTCGCGCCCTCGGGGCCGAGGCGGCCGACGAGCGACGTGCCGACGCCCGGGTGCCTCGCCGCGGCTTCGAGCGCGTCCTTGCCGAAGCGCGCGGTGAGCGCGCTGAGCGCCTGGCCCTCGCCCTCGCGGCTCAGGGCGCGGAGGGCGGGCGCGGCGAGGTCGGGCGCGGTGCGCGCGAGGTCGTCCGCTGCGGCGAGCACGGCGTCGATCTGCCCGGAGGGGACGGCGCGGGCGGCGCGGAGCGCGTCGATGCCGCAGCGCTCGGCGAGGGACGCGAGGCGCTTGACGCCAACCTCGCCGGCCTCGGCGCCGACTCGCTCGAGCGTCTCGCGCACCGCGGCCTCGCCGCCGAACTGGGCGAGGTCCTTCGCGACGGCCTCGGCGCCTTGCTTCGCGCCGGAGCGTGTGATGGCCTCCACGGCTTCCTTGACTGCGGCGCGGGCGGCGCCGGCGGCCTGCGCGGCGCACGGAGGGGCGCACGGGCCGGCGAGGAGGACGATGGCGAGCGCGCCGAGCGGGATCGTGATTTTCATCGCGCGGTCTCCTCGACGCCAGCGATCGCGGCGGAGCGCTGGGCGTCTGTCATGGTCTGTGCGGCGCGGGCCAGCGCGGCGCGCAGGCCCGGCTCGCCCTCCTCGCCGTCGATCAGCGCAGCCTCGAGGGCGGTGAGGCGCTCGCGCACCTGCGCCGTGAGGCTCGCCTTGTAGTCGTCGGTCATCCACCAGTCGATCGCGATGCCCACGGCGAGGCCGAGCCCCACGCCGACCACGACGCCGACCGGGCCCGCGAGCGCGCCGCCCGTCGCGCCGGTTCCGGCGGCGGCGCCCGTGGCGCCGGCGGAAGCGCCCAGTGCGGACGCCGCCGCGCCCGCCGCGGCGCTCACACCGACGCGCGCGATGACCTGCGCGGCGAGTTGTTCGGCCGCGATCGAGCCCGCCGTGCTGACGGCGAACGCCGCGACGCCGGCGCCCAGCGTGCCGACGGCGTGGCGCGAGGCGAGGGCGGCCGCCTCCGCGCCGACGCGCCGCTCGGCCTCGCGGGCGTCGAACACGTTCTCGGGGACGGGCGCGTCGCCGGTGCGCAGGGCGGCGTCGATCTCGGCCCACAGCAGGTTGCGCGAGGCGCCGAGGTCATCGGCGAACTGCGCGAGCGCGTCGCGGGCGGCGCCCTCAACGGCGCCGGGGGCGACGACGTGCTTCTCGAACTTGGCGCGCACGTACCGCTCGACGTCGCTTGCGGGCGCCGCGCAGGCGTCGCCAGTGGTGCGCCGCCACCAGTCGGAGGGGAGCCGGCGCAGCACGCCCAGGCGGGAGCCCCACGAGGCCATGTCGTCCGCGAAGGCCGGCGCCGCCGCGCGGAAAGCATCGAACCGCTCGCGCACTCGGGCGACGGCGGCGTCCGCGGCGGCGCGGTTTCGGTCGCTCGCGCGCGCGAGCAGTGGCTCGACGACGGCGCGCCGGCGCGCGATCTCCGTCTCGTCGCGGAGCGATCCCAACTCGGGCGCGAGATCGGCGCCCGACATTCCCATCGCGCCGGTCGCCTCGCGCAGCGCCGGGCGGAGCGCGAGCCAGACGCCCAGCAGCGCGCCGGCGGCGCAGAGCGCGAGCGTCGGCGCGAGCAGGCGCGCACGCGGACGGGCGCTCGGAGGGGCGGTGTCGCCCCGGTGTTCGGGTGGGTGAACGCGCATAGGAAAGGCGCCGAGGGGCCCTCTTTCGTCGGCGTTCGGATTCGACGGGCGTGAGGGGAGTTTCGTTCCCCGCGCCGCGCGGGCGAGCGCCGCATTTCCGGCGCGCCCAACGCCCCGATCAGGCCCCTTCCGCGCGACGGGACCACTCGAACTCGAGGGGCTCCAGGTCGCCCACGAGCGATGCACGCTCCGCGCCGAGGCGGTCGGCCTTCTTCGTGTCGCGCCACACCGCGGGGTCGGCCAGTTGCTCGTCGAGCGCGCGGATGCGTGACTGGGAGACCTCGATCTTCTCCTCGAGCTGCTCCATCGTCATGCGCTCGAGCGCCGATCGGAGCCCGCGCTGCTTGTTCGCGCCCCCGGGAACGCCCCCTCCCCCGGGACCTCCCCCACCGACAGGCGCCGCGGCGGCCTTCTTCTTCGCTTCTTCGGCGGTGCGTCGCTGGCGGTCGGCCTTGGCGCGGGCGTCTTCCGCGGCGCGCTCCGACTCGCGCGCCTCCTTCTGGCGGGCGTTCTCGCGCTCGCGCCAGCGGGTGTAGTTGCCGAAGAAGACCTCCGAGTTGCCCTGCCCGTCGAGCACGACGAGCCGGTCGCACGCCGCGTCGATCAGGGCGCGATCGTGCGAGATGAGGATGAGCGTGCCGTCGAACGCGCCCTCGGCGTCCTCCGCCTCTTCGCCGGCGGCCTCGGCCTCGGCCTTGGCGCGCGCGGGGCGGCCCAGGGCGTCCTCGAGGCGCTCGGCGCTCGGGATGTCG
>CAYVSR010000116.1:0-4226 GCA_964453125.1 uncultured Phycisphaeraceae bacterium
CTTGTGCACGCCGCGCGCCAGGTACTCGAGGTTCACCTGGTGCACGATGCCGGTGGCCGGGGGCACGCAGCGGAAGTTGCTCAGCGACTGCTGACCCCACTTGAGGAACTCGTAGCGCTCGCGGTTGCGCTCGAACTCCTTCTGCGCGTTGATGGTGAGCGAGACCTTCTTGCCGAAGTCGTCCACCTGCACGCTGTGGTCGATGACCAGGTCGCACGGAACGAGGGGGTTGATCTGTTGCGGGTCGCCGCCGAGGCGCTGCATGGCGGCGCGCATCGCGGCCAGGTCGACCACGCAGGGCACGCCGGTGAAGTCCTGCAGCACGACGCGCCCGGGGAGGAAGGGCAGTTCGACCTCGTTGGGCGCGGCGGCGTTCCAGTTGGCCAGGCCGCGGACGTCGTTCTCGGTGACGACGAAGCCGTCGAGGTTGCGCAACGCGGACTCGAGCAGGACCT
Organism: uncultured Phycisphaeraceae bacterium; assembly: GCA_964453125.1. Classification (GTDB taxonomy): domain Bacteria; phylum Planctomycetota; class Phycisphaerae; order Phycisphaerales; family UBA1924; genus CAYVSR01. Next base: position 456 of record CAYVSR010000116.1, read on the forward strand.
TGATGGAGAACGGCAGGCGCGAGAGCGCGTCCGCCGTGAGAATGCCGGCCTTCACGAGGGCGTTGAGATCGAAGAAGACGTGGCCGGAAGGGAGGGAAGCGCGGGCGTGAAAGGGGTCTGCGGCGGGCATCGAGTGCGGTTCCTGTTTGGTGGCGGGGTGCGTCGGCGGCCCATTGTATGCGCTGCGCGCGTGCGCACCGGGGGCCTACGAACGGCCACAAACGTTGGTCGTTGTCTCAACTGAGCCCCGAGCGCAAGCTCGGGAGGGATGTCAGTCGTGATGCTTCGCGCCAGCACGGGCGTCCATCAGAGCGGACGCACGACGCGCCCAGCCGCACTCCGGACAGCCGGAGGAGAAGTCGCCGAGGAGGTCATAGAGGCACACGGGGCACCTGTCGCGCCGTCGTGGCGTGAGCGAGCGACGAATCACGGTTGGCGCTGCGAGTACGAGCGCCCACGGCGCGGCGAAGAGGATGGAATTGGCCGCCAAGCCCCAAGTGGGGATGATCGGCGCCAGCACGGCACATCCTGTGCGGGCGAACGACCGGATGGGAATGAGTCCGACTCTCTCAACGAGGTCGCCGTCTCCACGCACATGGGCTTCGAGCCCGGTGAAGCAACGGAATGGCCAGCCCGCTTCGAAAGCGGTGAACAACTCGACTCGCTTGTGTCGCATCTGGACCCGGGCCAACCAAGAGACTGTCGGGACATCCGGCACGCCGCAGCTTGGCGCGGGTTGGTTCAGCTCGCCGTCGAAATCGAAATAGACTCGATACCCGTATCCGCGCGCGGAATGGAGCGGCGTCTCGCACCACCCGTCGGCACCCTTGGCGTCCGTGACGCTGGGGCGGTGAAAAAATATCAACCCGGTGGCCACGCACGCCCACGTGACGCCGACGCTCGTGATCGCGCCGAGGGCGAGGCGCGCGCAGGTTCTTGCGATCCAGCGTCTCATCGCGAGTTCCAGCAGTCAAGAGACAAGCGGCATCCTTATCAATGCGATTTGGTCTACTGCTTCCACTTGAGGGAACACCCGATCGCAGCCGACTGCGCCCTGCGCACCGGCCGCTCCGCGAGCAGGTCGTCGATCGCGTCCTTCAGCGGCCGGTCTTTCACGGCGCTGGCATCCTTGGGGTTGTCATCCAGCGCGCCCTCGTAGACGCACACGCCAGCGCCGTCGAGCAGGAAGATCTCGGGCGTGCGCTCGACGCCGTAGGCGCGGGCGACGGCCTGGGATTCGTCGTGCAGGTAGGGGAAGGGCAGGGCCCACTTCGCGCTGTACTCAGCCATCTTTGGCGCCGAGTCCTCCGGGTGCGTGGTCGCGTCGTTCGAGCAGATGGCGACCCAGCCGATGCCCTTGGTCATCGTCTCGCGCGCGAGGGCGGTGATGCGCTCGTGCGAGCCGACGACGTACGGGCAGTGATTGCACATCCAGAGCACGACGACGCCCTTCCTGCCTCGCAGGATCGAATCGAGCGGCGTGAGCGAATCACGCGAGGGGTCGCGCGTGGCGCCGTTCGTGTCGGGCAGCGCGAAGGCGGGGGCCTTGTGCCCGGGTGCGAGTTTCGGCGTGGCGGCGGTCGGCATGAGCGGGCTCCCTCGTTGGCGATCGTTCGGCGTAGCCATGCTAGCGGGGCGTCGCCACGCGCTCACCGTTCGCGCGGGCGTTCACCGCGCCGACAGGATCGCGCCGAGGACGTCCGGGCGCGACTCGTCGCGCACGAGCCTCGCGTATTTCAGCCCGCCGGCGAACTCGAGCGAGACGGGTTCGAGCCGGTCGCCGCGCTGGACGAGCAGTTCCACGCGCCCGGTCTTCTCGCTCGCGCGGACCGCGTCGCGCAGGCGCGAGGGCGTGAAGGCGAGCATGTCGCCGGGTTCCGCGCTCGGGGCGCCCGCCTCGCCGGCCTTCGCGCCCCGCACGCCGATGATCCGGTCGTTCAGCAGCACGCGCGACTTGTCCGCGGGGAGTTCGGGCGTGATCCGGGTGACCTTGCCCGTCTTGTCCGCCGCCAGCCCGATCGACCATCGCAGCGAAGCGCCTTCTTCCTTCTTCTCGTCCTTCTTCTGCTTGTCGGTGGGATCGGCCGACCATTCGAGCCGGTAGCCCAGGCGCTGGGGGAGATCGAACATCGCGCCCTCGTCCTCGCGCGGCGACTCGATCATGTCGCGGATCAGCGCGTCCCAGTCCTGCCCGTCGTACGCCTCGCGCAGCGCGGCGACGATGTCCTCGCGCGTGTACTCGCGCGACGCCACGCCCGGGCGCGCCGTGTCGCCGGCGCGTGCGCCCATCAGGGCGAGCACGCAGTCTTCGAGTGTGCGCGGCGCGCCGTCGCCCGACGTGCCGGTGCGGATGATCGCGTCCGCCGTCATCCAGAACAGCCCGCCCTCGACGTAATAGTCCTGCGCGCGCCGCAGGTCCGGCCACGCGTCGCTCGGGGCGCGCAGGAAGCGCATGGCCAGCGCTGTGTCCTCCACGCTGCGCCAGCGCCGGCCCGCCTGGTTCTGGTACGCCACGATCGCGCCAACCAGCGAGTGCTCGTACTCCTCGCGCGTCATCAGCCCGCTGCGTGCCGCGATCACCTCGTCCGCGTACGACGCGAGCCCCTCGTACGCCCAGAGCAGGGCGGTGTCGCACGGCGTGTGGTAGTTGTCGTGGTGCAGCGACTCGGGCGCCGCGAACTTGCCGCACCACACGTGCGCCAGCTCGTGCGGCACGACGGTCATCGGGTCGCCGTCGTCCCCCTCCGCCTTGGTGAAGCGGTCCTCTTTCATCGAGATGTACGTGCTCGTCGCGTGCTCGAGCCCCAGACCGGGCAATTCGTCGCCGAGCATGATGAGGAAGTGGAAGCGGTCGTAGGGCGCCGGCCCGAAGTACGCCGCGGTCTGCGCCACCATCGCACGGAGTTTCTCGACCCGCTTCTCGGGCAGTTCCAGCTGCTCCGCCCGCGGCGCCACGGCGTGCAGGTAGTGGGGGACCATCTCGCCTCCTCGCGCGGGCGCGCCGCCGAGGTCCCACGTGCGCAGGTTGGCGCCGAAGATCACGGGTGAATCGACGAGTTCGGCGAGCGAGCATCGGGCGAACATCTCGGGCGCTCCGGCGCCGCGCTGCGCCGGGGCCGGGGTTCGCGCGAGCGCCGTGGCGGCCTTCCAGCCTTCGGGGAGCACGAGCGAGGCGTCCACGAGCGTGTCGGACCGGCCGGCCCACTCGGGGTAGACGAGCACGGTGTTCCAGTTGAGCCCGCCGAACGATTCGAAGCCGTAGGTGTCGCTGGACCGGCTGTTCACGCCGGGCTGGTTGGTGATGTACGAGAACGAGACGACGACGCTGCTCGCGCCGGCGGGAACATCGACGAGGTGGCGGTGCACGCTGGCGCCGTCGCGCCGCCAGGAGAGGCGTGTGCCGGCGCCGTCGCGGGCGACGAAGTCGACGACGTTCTGGATGGGCCCGCTGGGGTTGTGGTTGCCCGGCGTCCATTCGACGTATCGGAGCGCGACGGGCGCACCGGCGCGATCCGGAGGGATGGGCACGGTGACGGAGGTGTGCACGAGGCGCCGGGCGATGTCGCGCGCATCGACGCGGACCGAGAGCGCAGCGTGGTCGGGCGCGGCGGGCGCGATGGAAGGGATGAGCAGCGCGAGCACGACGGAGCAGCAACGAGAAGTTCGCATGCCTGGAGCGTACCGGGGCCGGGCGCTCGGTTCGACGGCGGGGCGCGCGATCGGCCGCGCAAAAAAAGGGACGCGGCGCGGGGTGAGCCGCGCCGCGTCCGA
>CAYVSR010000116.1:4236-7915 GCA_964453125.1 uncultured Phycisphaeraceae bacterium
GATTCATTCGTGCTTCGCACGTTCGTCCCGCGTGCGGTGGTCGCGCCGCGGAACCCCTGAGGAGATATTCGCCAGCGGTCCGACGCACGGGCGGGCCCGAAGTTCCAGCGACGCCCAGACCCGGGGTCGTGGGGGGATTCGGGGGGTCCGGGCCAAGGCGCCGTCGAAGGTCTTCAGGCCGCCCGGCATCGGTTGCTTGGCTCTACTTGTACCGAGCCCGTGGGGGCCGGTTTCGCGCTTTTTTGCGCGCTCAGCGGTCCTTTTTCTCGGCGGACTTCTCGAGCAATTCGGTCAGGCGCTCGAGGCGCTCCTCGAGCCGGTCGAGACGCTCGTCCGAGTCACGACCGCCGGCGCGGGGCGCCCGGGCCGGCGCGGGCGGCGTCGGAGGGACGGGCGGCGTGGGCGCGATGAACATCTCCGCGCCCTGACCGCTCGGCAGACGCCGGATGCGCATCTTCGGCCCCTCGACCGAGAAATCCATCTCCTTCAGCGCCGTGGCGGCACGCTCGAACGCCTCGCGCATCTTCTCCTTGTCCTCGTCGCTGATGCGCAGGTCCAGCTTCTCGTACTCCGCCGCCAGGCGTTCCTTCAGTTCCGCCAGCATCTTCTTGGTGTCGTGCGCCTGGATGCGGAGTTCCTCAGCCAATCGGCGCGCATCCGCGGCGGCGGCCTGCCCGGCCGCCCGACCCGCGACGGCGCCCTGCTCGGCCGCGCGCCGCGCGTCCTCCATCATCGAGCGCATCGCTTCGTTGTCCGGCCCGCGCCAGTTAAAGGTCCCGCCCTGCCCGAGCGTCGTGCCGAACGCCGCGCGGGGCTTGACCTCGTCCACCTCGACGACGACCTCCACCGGCTTGCCCTTGCGGAGCACCTCGAGGCGGACCTTGTCGCCCTTCTTCTTGCTCAGGATGACCTCGCGAAGCCTCTCTTCCGTCGCGGGGGTCGAGCCGTCGATCTTCACGACGATGTCCGAGCGCTTGAGCCCGGCCTTGTCGGCGGGCATGCCCTCGTTGACGCCGGCGATCAGCACGACCTCGTCGGTGTCCAGGCCCAGCTGATCCGCCACCGTTTCGCCGACCTCGGAGAGCGTGACGCCGATCATCGGGCGAGGCTCCGCGTCCTCCTCGGTCATCATGAACGCGAGGGGCTCGCCGCCGAACGCGTCCGGCACGAACACCCCCTCCACCGGCTCGCCCTCGCCGACCCAGAACCCGCCGTCGGGCAGCGTGTGGAACTCGACGACCTCGTCGCCGTCCTCGTCGAGGAAGCGGATCTTGGAGCCCTCACGCTCGATGCGGTCGGCCGGCACGGGCTTGCCGTCGATCGTGGCTTCGACGATCTCGCCGTCCTTCATGGTCAGGCCGAAGGCGCCGTCGTCGTTGACGATGTTGATGCTGTGCTTCTGGTCCGAGGCGTCGGCCTCGGCCTTCGCCTTGGCCTCGGCCTTGCTCGCCTTGCTGGCCAGGGCGTAGACGCCCGAGAGCGCGGGCGAGGTCGCCGTGACGGCCGCCCGGTTGTGGCCGGGGGCGTGGTCGGTCGCGGCGTCGGGGCATCCGAGCGCGCCGGCCGAAGCGACCAGGGCGCTGACGATCGAGTGGGTGGCGTGCAACATGGTCAAAGCCTCCTGTCGGGCGCGCCTCGGCGCCGCGAGCGTTGGTTCGGTCGTGAACTCGGCGGCCCTCACCGCGCGCCTTCCGCGCGCCGGGCCCCTCTCCTCACTCGGACGCGCTTACAGCGCGCGCCCGCCGCGAAGCGTGGAAAGATTCATCGGAACGGGCGTGGGCTCGCCGTGCTCGTCGCGTCCCACGCGGTAGAGATTGTTGACGTACGCGCGCTCGAGCACGCGGCGCACGAACACGACCTCGACCCGTCCGTCGGCTCCCGCGTGGCCGGCGCCGCCGGCCGGCGAACTCTCGACCATGACCATCGGCAGCTCGCCGAGCACCACGCCCTGCGCCTTGCCCTGGTCGACGTACCGCGAGAAGAGCTCGTCCGGCGAGAGCACGCCCGCCGTCGTCGCCCCCGGGTTCAGCCCCGGCGTGCGCAGGCCCAGCCCGTTCGCGCCCGCCCAGGCGAGCGCCACCACGGCGGCGGCGGCCCAGCCCGAGTACGCCCGCCAGCGGATTGCGACCGTCGTCATGCCCGCGCGGACCGCCTCGTGCGCCGGCACGTGCACCAGCTCCGCCACGGTGAGCTCGTCGTCCACCGCGCGGGAAAGGTCCGCGTGCGACCGCTGCGCGGCCGCAAGGCGCGTCCAGACGCCCGCGTCGGCCGCGGCGAGCGCCTCCAGTTCCTGCCAGTCCGCGGGCGTCGCCTCGCCGTCGGTCACGCGCCCGATCAGAATGTCCTCACGCATCGGCAGCATTGGCGCCTCCGTTCTTCGCGGCGTCGTGGCCGCTGATCTCTCCCAGTTCCTCCCGGATCATCCGTCGCGCCCGCGCGAGCCGGGTCTCGATGGTCGTGACCGGCGCGCCCAGCACATCGGCGATCTGCTTGTACGACATGCCGCGGACGCAGCGCAGCAGCAGGGGCTCGCGGTACTCCGGGCTCAGGCGCTGCGCCGCGGCCATCACCCGCTTGCCCTCTTCGAGCGAGTTCGAGCCGGCCTGCGCGCCGGTGAGCCCCGTCGCGCCCGCGGCGCGCTCGCCCGCCTCGGCCTCCGCGAGCGGCTCGGCGTTGGCGCTCTCGGCCCGGATCAGTCGAAGGCGCGGCCCGCGCCGCCGGCCCGCCGTGCGAGCCACGTTGACGGCGATCGTCCGCAGCCAGGGCTTGATCGTGGCCGGGTCGCGAAGCGTGTGCACCGTGCGCACCATCCGCACCGCGACCTCCTGCAGCAGGTCCTCGACGTCCGGCTCGCCCCCGCCCGGTGACCGCGGCATGTGGGCAAGCACGACCGCGGCGATCCAGCGCCGGTTGGTCTCCCACAGCGCACGCACGGCCTCGGCGTCGCCCGCGATGGCCCGCTCGGTCTGGCTCTGTTGGTTGACGGTGGTCAGCACGCTGGCGATTGCTCCGAACCTCTAGGACGCCCGAACCCGCCCGTTCCGTCGGGCGCCGGCGCCCTTCTTTCGAAAAAACCCCGCTCCGGTGTCGCCAGAGCGCGGTCGCTATCCTGACATTTGCCGGACAGAGCGCCCACCCCCCGGGTCGGCGCGTCCGGATGTTCGCATGCCGCCCAAGCCGACACCCAGCGTGATGCCCTTCGGCGAGCACCTCGAGGAGCTGCGCCACCGGCTCATCCATGCGCTGCTGGGACTGGCCCCGATCCTGGCGCTCAGCCTCGTCTTCGGGCAGTCGCTGCTCCGGTTTCTCATCGCTCCGCTCGAGCGTGCGCTGATCCTCGCGGGCGAGCCGCCGACGTTGCAGGCCGTGAGCCCGGTCGAGACGTTCGGGGCGTACCTGAAGATCTCGACGACGCTGACGCTGCTCGTCGGCGTGCCGTGGGTGCTGTGGCAACTGTGGAGGTTCGTCGCGCCGGGGCTGTACGAGCACGAGCGCCGCTTCGCGCGGTTCCTGCTGCCGCTGTCAACGCTGCTGACGGCGCTGGGCGCGGTGTTTCTCTACACCGTGATGCTGCCGGTGACGCTGTACTTCCTGATCCAGTTCGGGTCGGGCATCGCGCCGGACAAGATCCCGCAGAGCGCCCTTCCCGCGGGGGGCAGGCGCGCGGCCAGCCCGCTGC
>CAYVSR010000117.1:0-7860 GCA_964453125.1 uncultured Phycisphaeraceae bacterium
CCATCTGCCCCGACGAAGACCTCCCCGCCGAGTGGAAGAAGTACGTCCAGATCAACCGGGACTTCTACGCGAAGAAGGGCTGAGCGCCGCGAAGCCCGAACGCCGTCGCCAGTCGGTGGATCGGCGTTCGAAACCCCTCTCTCCGGCACGGGGAGAGGATGTCAGCCGCGCAGCGGATGACAGGAGAGGGGCCCTCCACGCGCTCTGTCGCTCAGCGTGCGCTCGCCCCGTCAACAACTGCCCGCCGCGCCCGCCCGCCCGATCGCGCATGCCGTCCGCCCCTCCGCTTTGTCTCGCTGATTTCTCCTCGCCCCCGGTGGGCGAGGATGTCACGCCGCTTCGGCGTGACAGGTGAGGGGGCTCGAACAGGCAATCGCGTTCGAAAACGCCGCCGAACATGCCGCCGCAGGGGAATGTCCCCGCCTCGCGCCCTGGTTTCACCCCCGTTTCACCCCGCCGCCCGACCCTTGGCGTGGAGATACCCCATGAACCGCACCGCCCAGACCCTGCTGATCGTTGTGCTCGTCCTGCTGCTGATCGGCGTGTTCCCCGCGTGGCCGTACAGCCGCGGCTGGGGCTACTACCCGATGGGCGGCCTGGGTCTACTGCTCGTGGTCGTGCTGGTTGTCGCGCTGCTCGCGGGGTCGAAGGGCCGGCGGACGCTGCCGTGACGCGCGCTTATGCGCCGTGAGGCGCGGGCGTTCGCGAACGCGTCAGTCCTCGTCCGACTCGTCCCGCTCGTCCGCCTTCATCCGCCTCGGGCTCTTCACGCTGCACGGCGCATCGGGCTTTTCCGTCCAGTCCTCGGCGTTGCGCAGCGTCGCCTCGCTCGGCATCGTCTTGCGGTACCCCAGGATGCGGATCACCTCGAGCACGTCCGTCCACGTCGGGTAGGTCTTGTTGTTGGCCTTCTTGAAAGCCTCGATCGCCTGCACGAACAGCGTCTGCTCGCGGTTGAACTCGCCCTCTTCGGCGCTCTTGGTGAAGTCCGACAGACGCCGCCCCACGCCGCGACGGCGCTCCAGCCCCGTGCCCGGCGCGGGCGCCGCGGGCTCGAGGTCCCGGCGGTCCACGCCGCTGCGGCGGTCCAGGACCTCGTCCCGGCGGTTCGGCCCCTCGCCCATCGGGTTTCTGCGGCGGTCATCCACGGCGCTGCTCATGGCAGACTCTATCGGCGATAACCCCCGAGGGCTGGATTCGCCCCCCGCCCCGAACGCTTCAGGTGGGCCGCTTCGGCGCAGATTCCACAGCGAACCCCTCCGGTTCCTCGTTCCTGAGCCGCACACGGGCCGCCGGCCCGCCCGGGCAACCGCCGGCGGGTGCGAGGCATGCGGTATTCGGACCCAGCGCACGAACAAAAACAAGGCGCCTCGGAAGCCCCTCCCGGCCCCGGCACGCCACGCCCACGTCCCGCTTTCTCCGTGCCTCTGCGCCTCTGTGGTGGCGTTCCTCGAGGCGGCCCCGGGGCGACAAGACTCAGAGCTCGTCTTCCTCGTCGTCTTCCTCGATGAGGTCTTCCTCGTCGAACTCCTCGTCGTCGTCGACAAACTCCTCGTCGTCGTCCCCGAACTCCTCTTCCTCGTCGTCGAGGAGGGTGTCGTCCTCCTCGTCGTCGTCGGCCCAGTCCTCGTCGTCCTCGACTTCCTCTTCCTCCTCTTCCATGACGATCACCGTGGGCGCCACGCCGAGCCACGCGCGCTCGGGAGCCCAGGGAGCCTCGACCTCGAGGGCTTGCTCGATCGAGGGCCACTCGCCCACCGAGCCGGAAATCTCGACCCACTCCGTCACTGATTCGAGCGTGCTGCCGTTCATCGCGACCTCGATCCCTCGCTCGTTCGCTCCCCACCGTGCGCTCGCGGGCCGGGCCGAGCGGGCCCAGTCTCGCGCGACGCGCGCCGCCCGGAACCTCCGTGCGATCGCGCGCCCGCCTGCCTGACTCCACCTCCCGTGCGGCGTGGCCTGCCCCTCGCCGCTCGGTCACGAAAACGGGCGGTACACTACCCCCGTTCACCCCCCTGTCAATCCCGGTTCCGGCGCCATTCTTCGCGCGCTGCCGGCGCCGTGAATCGCCCATCATCCCGCCCGTCCAGAACGCCCGGGCCGCGACGGTCCCCGAGAACGCACCTTGCCCGAAGACGCGACGACCCGCCACCACGAATCCGCGCAGCCCGTCGCCGCGGTTCTCGCCTTCCTCCTCCCGGGGCTCGGCCACGCCTATCTCGGCTCCGTCCGCAGGGGCGTCCTCATCGGCGCTTCCGTGCTGGGGCTTTTCTTCTCCGGCGTCCTCATCGGCGGCATCGACGTCGTCGACCGCAAAGACGACTTCTGGTGGTTCACCGGCCAGGCCTGCATCGGCCCCGTGGCCTTCGGCGCCGACAGGTTCCACCAATCCATGAAGGTCGCCGACCCGACGGCCAAGGGCGGCCGGCGCGCCCCCAATCCGGACGAGAACCCCCGCTTCGAGAAGTCGCTCGGCCGCCTCAACGAGATCGGCGCCCTCTACGCCACCCTCGCCGGCCTGCTCAACCTCATCGCGATCATCGACGCGGGGTGGGGGCGGGGGAAAGTGGCGAATCGCAAAGGGGCAAATAGCAAATCAGCAGGAGTCGCGGCGTGATGCGTGACCTGCCCACTTTGCTCGCAGCGCCTCCGTTGCTCCAGATGAGCCCAAACCGGTTCTCATTTGTTGATTTGCGATTTGCTGATTTGCCATTTTCTTTGGCCTATCGCCCATTCCTCGACCCGCTGCCGGTCTGGGCGCACGACTACTGGCTGTGGCTCATCGTGCCGCTGTGCCTGCTGATCGCCTGCGCGTACAAGGCCGTGCGCCTGCCCGAGGAGGACCTGGCGCCTCGGATCTACGCGCGCAAGGTCGCCGCGATGACCGCGCAGACCCTCGCCGTCATGGCGGCGCTGGCCGTCGGCGCGTACCTGTTCATCGAGTTCCTCGTGCCGCTCTACGGCTGAGACCCGACGCCCACGGCGCTCATCGCGCTTTCTGCGCCCACGTCGGCCGCGCCGCTCTTTCCCCGCGGCGCCAGCAGCCTCAGCGCCGGCGCCGTCATCATCGTCGTCACCACGGCCATGATGACCATCATGGCGAAGAGCGTCGGCGTCAGCACGCGCAGTTCGAGCCCCACGCTGAGCACGATCAGTTGCATCAGGCCGCGCGTGTTCATGAGGGCGCCCAGCGACGCCGCCTCGCGCCAGTCGCTGCCCGTCGCCCTTGCGGCGACCGCCGTGCCGCCGAACTTGCCCGCGACGGCGACGAGAATCACCAGCCCGCAAACGGTCCACTCCTCCCAGCCGTTGACCAGCCCCAGGCGCGTCTGCATGCCGGTGAGCACGAAGAACGCGGGCAGCATGAGCACCACGACCAGGTCGGTGAGGCGGCGCGTCATCTCGCGGGCGATCACGCCGTGGTGCGGGATGAGCGCCCCGACGAGGAACGCCCCGAAGATCGCGTGGATGCCGATGGCCTCGGTGGCCAGCGCGGCGAGCAGCAGCGCGGTGAAGACGATCGCGGTCGTGCCCTGCGTCAGCTCGCCCGCGGCGTCGGCGCGGGCCGAGAGCCTGCGCAGCAGCGGGCGGGCGAGGAAGGCCATGACCAGCAGGAAGACCGCCGTGAGCCCCGCGGTGGCCAGCGCGTGCCCGGCGCTGGCCCGGGCCACGCCCGCGGCGAACGCCAGCAGGCACCACGCGGTCACGTCGTCCACCGCGGCGCAGGTGAGGGCCATGATGCCCAGCGGCGTGCGCTGCAGGCCCTGATCCGTCAGAATGCGCGCCAGCACGGGGAACGCGGTGACCGACATCGCCGCGCCCATGAACAGGGCGAAGACGGGGAAGGGCACGTCGCTGGTCGAGAACCTGGGGTAGATGAGCAGCGCCAGCGCCGAGCCGAGCACGAAGGGCGCCACGATGCTGGCGTGCGAGATCATCACCGTGGCGTGGGCCCGCTTGCCCCGGACGCGCGGGTTGAGTTCGAGCCCCACGAGGAACATGTAGAGCATCACGCCGATCTGCGAGATCGCGCGGAGGCGCTGCTGCACGTTGGGGGTGAGGACGAACTCGGTCGCCTCGGGCCAGATGGCGCCCAGCAGCGACGGCCCGAGCATGATGCCCGCGATGACCTCGCCGATGACCGGCGGCTGGCCGACGAGCTTGAACAGCCGCCCCGCCGCGCGGGCAACCGCGATCATCGCGACGAGCGCGATGAGGAGGCGCGTGAGGTTGCTGGCCTGAGAGGCGCCCGAGTCGGCGCCGAAGCGGGGCGCCTCGGGCGCGGGTTCGGGCGCCGTGAGCCCCGACCCCGCCTCGCGCACCAATAGAAAGATCGCCACCGCGCCCGCGAGCATGAGGGTGTAGACGATCAGCGGCTTGGCGAGCCCCCGCGCCCGAGCGGCGAGGGAGGGTGCGTCGGGCATGGGGGCATCATAAGGATGGGCCGCGGCGGGTTGTGCTTCACAGGTAATTCTCCACACGCACCTCGTCTTCGAGATCGAGCGCCACGACGAGATAGCGCAGCGCATCGACCGCGTGGTCGGGCCCATCTTTCGCGGGCGCGACTTTCGACGGGTCCTCCGGGTAGTGGTACGTCTCGAGCGCCTCAATGAGTCTCGCACAGCGCGCGTGCACGAAGAGGCGCGGCGCGCCGGTCGCGGGGCGCAGGCGGGCGCGGACGAGGCGGAGGCCCTCTTCGATGCCGCCGGGCGCCCGCTTGGCGCGCACGCGCAGGCCCGCCTTGCGCAGCACGGCCACGCTGCTCAGGCCGGTCTGCTCGTTGCGCTGGTGGCCGGCGGGGTCCACGCCCACCCACGCGGGCTTGGGCCAGCGGAGCGCGGGGCCGCCGAGCGAAACGGGTTCGTCTGCGCCCGCGTCGCCCAGCAGCGCGTTTGCGTGCGCCTCGAGTCGCGCCTCGCTGACAACGCGCTCGTCCAGGATGCGCAGAGCGCCATCGGGGTCGAGGTGGGCCCAGAGGATGACGGTAGGGGCGCGGAAGCCGAAGTCCATGCCGCAGAGCAGCGTGTCGCGCGGTGTTCCTTCCTGCGCCGGCGCCGGCGGGCCGTCGGCGGCGTGGCCGAAGAGGTGCGTGTCGCGGCCGAACTCGGGCAGGACGAGGTTGTCGCGCGCGGGGCGGAGGCAGAGCATCTCCGACTCCCACTGGGCGCTGCCGACGCGCCGCTTCATGGCGATCGCGTCGTCGATCTCGATGTGGCCGACGCTCGCGCCGGGCTCCCGCTTTGCGCGGCCCGCGCATTCGGGCAGCAGCGGGCATGGCGCGCAGGAGCGCGCGCCCTCGCACGCGCCGAGCACGTCGATGACGCCCCAGCGGAAAAGGACGCGCGAGGTGGTGGGTTCGAGCCGCTGGTGCGAATGGCAATCCTCAGAGCACGGACCTGCTTCGCAGGTCCGTGGCACGGGGCCATCAGAGCGCAAGCCTGCTTCGCAGGTCCGTGGCACGGGACCATCAGCGCGCAGGCTTGCGTTGCAGGTCGGTGGCACGGGGTCGCCGAGGGACGCACCCGCCTCGTGGCAGCGACCTGCTTCGTGGCACGGACCTGCGCAGCAGGTCCGTGGTGAGCCGTCCGCTTCGTCCGCTGCGCGCCCCTCGCCGGGGCACGGACCTGCGTCGCAGGTCCGTGGCACGGGATCACAGCAGCGCTGACCTGCTTCGCAGGTCCGTGGCACGAAACCCGCAGAGCGTTGAGCGGCATCGCAACTGCGTGGCGCGCGTGAGTAGGGCGTCGCGTCCGCAACCAGTTCGCGCATCAGGCCGTACGGACGGTGCATGGTCGAGAGCGCCTCGACGGCGGCGTGGGCCCAGAGTTCGCCGCAGCGCTTGCTGCGCGGCGTCAGCAGCGCCGCACGCCAGATGTCCGTGTCGAAGAGTTCCACCTCGTCGCAGCGGATCTTGGTCGGGCGCCTGCCGCGGACGCTGGTCTCGGACGCGGCGCTGATCTCGCAGACCGAGCCGCAGACGAGTGCGAGGCGCCGTCGCGTGGGCTTGGCGTCGAGCAGCGAGCCGAGCGGGCCGGTCTCGAAGAGTCGGCGCAGGTGGGCGTACAGGCGCTCGCTCTGCTCGAGCGAACCGCCCAGCGCGCAGATCTCGATGCCGGGTTTGAAGACCATGTCGAGCAGCGTGGCGACGGCGGCGTAGAACGTCTTGCCCCCGCCGCGGCACGCCCAGACCACGCAGTCGCGAGGCGGCGCGGGCCGGATGGTCGCGCACGCTTCGCGCCGCGGCGCCTCGAAGAACGCGTGGCAGAGGTAATCGAAGGGCGCCGCGTGGCCGGGGATCAGCGGCGTGCGCGCGGCGTCGATGTTGAGCGTGGCGCGCAGCCACTGGTGCAACTCGTCGGGCGTGCGCGGGCGTGCGCCGAGGTCGCGCCGGCGGCGCGCGGCGAGGCCGACGCCCGGGCGGGGCGAGGCGGGGCGCGGGCTCACGACACCCCCCCGGTGCGGGACCCGGCGGCGTCTGCCCGGCGCAGCGCCAGCAGCAGCGCACGCTCGCGGCGCGGATCGATGCGCGACAGCGTGCGCACCACATCGGCGCGCTGGCGCGAGGTGAGAAAGAACGTGAGCGCGTGCGGCAGGTCAGCGCCGGCGCTGGCCCCTTTCCGATGCGCGGTTGCGAGACGGCCCCCGTTGATGGACATACGCGATGACCCCCGTGTGCAAGTGGCGGCTGGCGAGTTCAAGTAGTTCGGCGAAGGTGGCGCGCTTCCGGCGCGAAGTGGACGCGTTCGCGCCCGCCCACACGCGCAGTTCGCGCAGCAGGAACGCGGCGCGCCGGCGCCCGCGCGGCCCGCCCGTCGGCGCGTCGAGCGCGAGCGCCCGCAGCGCCCGGGCTTCGAGCGCCAGGCGCTCGGAGCGCAGGGCGCAGTAGTGCAGGGCGTCGAGCAGGCGGGCGTCGCGCGGGCGCACGCCCAGGGCGATGCGCGTCATCCCGGCGCGCTCGAAGAACGGGCAGAGGTCGCCCATCGAGGCCACGGCCTCGGTCGTGGGCGTCAGCGGGTCGCGCAGGTACGCGCGCACCAGCGCCGAGGCGACGCCCATCGCGCGGCAGCGCGGGTCGACGATCACGCGTGCGATGCGGCGGGTGCTGGCGTTCAGGCGTCGCGCGCGCTCGGCCTTGGGGCGTGTCTCCGGTTCGCCCGGTCGGCGCCGCCACGACGCGTTGAGCGTGGGCATGGCGACCACCAGCGCGCCCGCGACGGTCGGCAGCCCCGGCGCCCGGGCGCGCAGCACGCGCACGATCGCGGCGGGCCGGCCCGCGCGGTAGTGGTGCGGCGCGAGCGCGAGGTAATCGGCGAGGTCGCCCGGCTCGACGCGGATGCGCGCGCGGCGCGCGGGGGGCGGCGGCGCCTCGCGGATGTCTGCGCGCCCGGTGGGCGAGAGGCGGATCAGCAGATCAGGACGCAGTGAGCGTTCAAGGTCGTCGTGGCTGGTGGCCAGCAGCAGCGAGACGCCCCGCTCGCGCGCCAGGCGCGCCACGGCGCCCGCGACGCCTTTCGCCGTGAAGCGGTCGAGCGTCGCGAGGAACTCGTCGCACGTCACGCCGTTCACGCCGCTGCGGCGAGCCCGGGCGATCGCCAGCGCCAGGCGCAGGCGGGCCCGCTCGCCCTCCGAGAGGCGCGGGGCGGGCGTGACGAAGACACGAGCCTCGGCGAGGCCGACGCGCGCCAGCAGGCGCATGGCGCGATCGGCGCCATCCGCGTCGCGCGATGCGGCGCAGGCCAGCGCCGCGAGGTCCACGCCGGGCGCATCGGCAAGGCGCAGGCGTGAGGCATCGACGGGACGACGCGCCGCGCGGGCGCGCAGGGCGGCGCGCAGCAGCGTGCTCTTCCCGGCGCCGCTGGG